>CAZYJA010000220.1:0-4597 GCA_964647245.1 uncultured Syntrophomonas sp.
ATAATGTCTTTATCATCTGGATAAAGCGGCAAATAACGAATATTGGATTCCACTAAATCCTGAAAAAAATGGGTGCCAAAAGAGAGTTCCGGTACATAATTAGATTTCCTACGAGCAATCTCAATAAGTGCAGCGGTATTATTTATATCCGCATAACTCACCTGCACTCCCAGCTTAATATCTCCGCGACTTCCCCAACGCCCAGGCCCCATGAGCACAAATCGTTGCTTGGGGAGCAGGAAATTTAGCATTCCTACGGCTCTCCCCACCTTTGCCATATCATCCAGTTTATGTAGATTGCTGTAGCCCTCTGGATCTACATATACGATATGAGAAATATCTTGGATAGTACCATTAGAGATGTAGCGCTTGGCTGAAAATATTATATCCCGAGGGGACAGGTCTTGGGGAATGGCTGCGGGAGTTGTATCTGGGCCAAAACTCTGGGGCCGGCACTGTAAAATATAGAAATTATCTCCATCGGAGGCAAATTCTATATCTACCGGGGTTCCCAGCCTTTCTTCAAGAATACTCAGGATTAGGTCTATTTGCTTGATAAAGGGGGTATCCTTAATCAGCCCCTCAAAGGTAACCACTAGATCATCCTGCTCAAAGTCAATATCAAAAGCAAGCGGTTTTTTTACGTATTCGGGTGTATAAACAGAAATAATTTGCGGTGCGTTGGCTATCAGCTGTCCATATTCTTTGAGCAAAGCGGATATCTCTATGGTTTCAAAGCTGTTTTTCTCCAGATTAATTACATCCAATTTCTTAGGGGAGTAGCGTTTAATCTCCTCAGGAATAGTATTAACCATCAAACCTGGCTGTCCGGGTGATATCAGTACCGGGAAATCATCACTCACTCGATCAACCGCCCGAGTACCCAATCCCATAACCAGGCGTATCAAACCGTCATCACGTTTAATCCTGGGCGACCAGCGAAATTCATTGTTGCTAAAGGCCACTCCTGCAAAAAATGGCATAAAATATCGGCCTACTCTTTTTCCTACAACTTCCTGTATCATAATTCCCATTTCTTCCTGAAAATCCAGTAAAGCTCTCTCCACGCGGTACTGAATTGAGTCAGGGCTGAACAGTGAAGCATATACTTCAGCGATTGCATCCATAAGAGCTTCCAATCGTTGCGGTTTGCTCCCTTGGTTGGCTAAAAACAAACTTTTATATTTGCCCGAAAAGGCAGCCCCCATCTGGTCCTCCAGCAGGCTCGAACTTCTTACGATCAGGGGACAGTCTCCGAAGTCATCCAGAGCCATAGCCAGGCTCTTAACAATTCCTTCAGGAAATTCACAATTCTTCATAAGCTGAATTATATTCGCGTAGTCAATGCGTATCTCAAATAATTCCTTGTACTTTTGTATATTTAGTTCCTCCAGATTGTTATACTGCAGGAACTCTTGGATTTCATCGGTGGCGATATACCAGGTTTTAGGCACCTTAACCGATTGTAGGATTGGTATGTCTTCACTGGCCTTGGCCAGTATCTGCTGTGCCATAAAGAGACCCGAGGCTTTACCACCGATTTTACCGTGACTTCCTTCGGGGAATATCAACCGGCTAACGACGTCATAAAAATCGCGGATCTCTATATGTTGCCGGGCGATGTTGATAAATTCTAATTGGTCAGAAAGGAAGCGCCTGATTAAGGCCACTACGAGCCAGTGTCCCATCGGGGAGTAGCTCATATTACTACCCCCGATGTTATAACTGTAGCGCATAATTACCTGTACGATTTCTTTTACTGATGCATCTAAACGCTCCACCGCCTTTATCAGGGGGTAAGCCTTTTCTTCTTGTATCCAGTTTTTCAGTCTCATCCCGATTTCGGGGTCACTTAGATGATGGGCAGCAATTCTAAAAGTTTTTTCGCGTATACTGGCCAAATTGCCAAGGGGGAATTTTTCACTCGGATAATTCAGCTCTCCCAGCTCAAATAAATTTCTGGAATCAGTGCCAAAATCCCATAACACTTCTTCCGCTTCTTTGATTCCACTCAAGCAGAGATAATTTATCATCTTTCTGCATATATGCAGCAGCATATTTTGATCAGTTTTACTCAACAGTTCAACAATAACCATCCATTCGCTGATCGGAACGCTGGATTCGTGCGACTGGCCTTTAGCTAGATTCCATTCCCGTAAAACTGGTTCAAGATAGCGTTGCATGATGGTTTGTCTAATGCGGTCGGCAATAGTCCTGATAAGTTTCAATTCTTTTTCAAGAAAGTAGCCTTCCTGGCTTTTAATAACCTCAGCTACATATACAACCTCAACCTGTCCTACCGCCTTGCCATCCTTTTTTATATCGGCACTTGTTGAAAAGGGCGAACTGCGGAAGCCAGGCGTCTGGTAACTTTGGTTATCATAAATAATTTTTGCTTTACAGAACTCCGGAAACTGCCAGCCTAATGGTATTATTAGGGTTAGCTCCGTGAAAATTTCCGACAGTGATAAACGTTGATTATTTAAGATTTCATCAACCTCGTAGAGGCAATTAAGCTCTTTGGCTCGTTCTTTTAGATTATCCAGCGAGTATTCATTGGAAGATTTCCCAATATTCATTAACAACACCTTGCCATTGTTCTAATATCAAATGATTTCAATCAACAGTCCTTCTATACCCAACCACGCATCTTAACGGCTTGAGCTACTCGGTTTATGGAAATAACGTAGGCTGCATCACGCATATATAATTTGTTCTTTTTAGCAGTATTACGGACCGCATTAAATGCTGATGTCATCTGGGCATCGAGTTTTTGCAGTACCTCATCCTTTTCCCAGTAGTAGTTACTATTGGACTGAACCTGTTCAAAATAGCTGCAGGTTACCCCGCCTGCATTGGCCAGGAAATCAGGAACAACAAACATACCGCTCTTTCTGATTATTTCGTCCGCTTCGGTATTAACAGGACCGTTAGCGGCTTCAGCAATTAATAAAACCTGTTTGCTGATTTTACCTACATTGGCTAACGTAATCTGGTTTTCTAAAGCAGCTGGAATAAGAATGTCTACATCCTGTTCAATCCAAGCATCTCCCGGAAGAATTTCATAGCCCAGGTCACGGGCCTTATCTTTGTCTAGAGTGCCAAAAGAATCAACTATACCAAACAATGCAGCGATATCCAGGCCACTCTGCTTGTAGAAAGTATAAGCCTTTTTATCAGTATTATCCCAACATGAAACAGCCGCTACGGTGCCGCCCAGTTCTGAATACAATTTGGCTGCGTATTGAGCAACATTACCAAAGCCTTGAATACTGGCCGATGTATCCTCTATTTTCATGCCCAGTCCCTTTAATGCTTCACGCATGGTATAAACCACTCCATATCCAGTGGCTTCGGTTCTCCCCAGGGAACCACCCATTCCAACTGGTTTTCCGGTGATAAATCCCGGGAACCTTCCACCATAAATAAGTTCAAATTCGTCAAGCATCCACAGCATATGTTTTCCATTGGTCATTACATCCGGTGCCGGTACATCGATAAACGGACCAACATCTTTGGCCAATTGTCTTATATAACCCCGGCAGAGTCTTTCCTGTTCATGTTCGGTTAAATTACGAGGATCACATATTATGCCACCCTTGCCTCCGCCTAGAGGAATATCAACTACTGCGCATTTCCAGGTCATCCACAAAGATAGAGCTCTTATAGTATCTATAGTTTCATGGGGATGGAAGCGAATGCCTCCTTTGGCAGGACCTCTGGCACTGTTATGCTGAATACGGTAGCCGTTAAAAACCTTAGTACTTCCATCGTCCATATGAACAGGTATGGTAAAATGATACTCCTTCATCGGTTGACGAAGGAATTGCCGGGTTGCCTCATCAAGGCCAATAATTTCCGCTACCCTATCGAATTGAGATTGGGCACTTTCGTAGGGATTGTAAGAACTGTTAGTCATTATAGTATCCTCCTTATTCGCGTTGTGTTTTTTATATTATAACCAGATGAAAAAAGTATATCATAATTTAATAATCATAGAATTCCAGCCTATTATTGTATACGGTATACAATCTTTAGGAGCCATTATATTTGTTTACCAGTGAGCAGGAAGGCGTTGACTGTTGTAGCAAGAATTGAATACTTAATTGTGATTCCCCTGCAAAAACCCCAAAATATCGTTAGCCTAGCAGGATAAACAGCTATGACTGTGGAAGTAATAGAGAGATAATCATAGCAATCTAACGATAAAACAAAAAGTAGGTGGTTTTTGCAATATGTTTAGAACAAATGATAAGCACTTACAGGAAGATCTATTTAATCATTACCGGACGATGAAACCAAGTATCGCTAAAATGTTAGAAAAAAGTTGGGCTCCCGTCTCATAACTGATTACAAACTCGAACCCAACAACAAAAGTGATATCGAAATTGCTCAGAACCGGCTTCCCGGAATAAAGCAAAAGACCAATGTAACGAACCTGTATGCGGATGGTGGTTATTATGGCGAAGATATCAAAACAGAGGTAAACACTCTGTTTTTGCAGGGGAATCAATCGATAAAATCTATCGAAAAGAAAACCTGCTCGGAGCATTTCGACGCGTGAAGCAAAACCATGGAGCCCCGGGAATTGACGGGG
>CAZYJA010000221.1:0-4585 GCA_964647245.1 uncultured Syntrophomonas sp.
CTTGAAATTGGACTGGATGATCGCTAGACTATTATGAAGGCGTTAATTTAGCTGCTTATAGGAGGGAAGAATGTGGTTGCAATTAATCCGCAGGCGGCTTCCTTTTTGTTGACTGGTGATGGGGATACTGCCTGTCTATTCATTCACGGATTTACTGCTTCACCTTCGGAAGTATATCCTGTGGCCCGATTGCTTTATGAAATGATGGGATGTACCGTCAGCGGGCCTCTGCTGCCCGGCCACGGGACCAGTCCTGAGGATATGAACCAGACTGGGTGGCAGGATTGGTTTGTCCGGGTTGAGCAAGAAATTGATTATTTACGTAGAAGACATACCCGAGTATTTGTGGCCGGGTTATCAATGGGTGCCCTGTTGGCCTTGCATGCTGCCGCAAAGCAGCCTGACCTGAAGGGAGTGATCGCCATTAATACCCCTATTATCACCACCAGTTCACCGTGGCTTAAGGCCATAACTCCTCTCATGCAGTATATGAGACCCTATTATCCCAAGGAAATAAAAAGAGATACGGAGGAGCTGCAAACTCAGGGCAGGTTTGCCTATCCAGTTATGCCGGTAAAAGCTTATATTAGTATGGGCAAGTTAAATAAAATGGTGGTGCAGGAGTTGCCCAGGCTAAATATTCCTATGTTGCTTTTCCAGTCTCGTCACGATGATTCAGTGGATAGTAAAAGCGCCAAGTTCATTCAAGACCAGGCTAGCCAGGGCCAGGTCCGGCTCATATTTTTGCCCGAATCTGGACATATCGCTACCATGGGTCCGGAGAAAAACCTGATTGCCGACGAGATTGCCGAGTTTATAAAATAGGAAAACAAGGGGAAGTTCTTTTTTGTTTCCTAACCTGAGTCAATTAAAAACAAAACCAATAAGACCGTTCCCTCGTTTTGCAACCAAATTAAGGGAGGAATACAAATGCAAAGAGAAGAAGCTTTAGATCTACTAAAAGAGAATCTGCACAATGAGAACCTTATAAATCATTCCCTGGCAGTCGAGACCATAATGCGCGGTTTGGCCGAACATCTGCATGAGGATGTCGAGAAGTTCGGTTTGGCTGGATTGCTGCATGATATTGATTATGATGAAACCGCCGAGGATCCTGTCCGCCATTCCCTTATTGGGGCAGAATTACTTGCGCAAAAGGGGTTTGAACCAGATATCGTTTATGCAGTCAAAGTACATAATACCAGACACGGTCTGCCCCGCAACAGCATTATGGATAAAGCTCTATACGCGGCTGATCCAACCAGTGGCTTTATTACGGCTGCAGCGCTGATTCGTCCGGACAAAAAACTGGATGAAGTACAAATGAAGTCACTGAAAAAGCGCTTCAAAGAAGCATCCTTTGCCAAAGGTGCCAAGCGGGAGCAGATGGATGCCTGTTCCGAGCTGGGCTTAAGCCGGGAGGAATTTTTAAATATTGCCCTGGAGAGCATGAAGAAAATAGCCCCACAGATTGGCCTATAGGGGACATTCCCTGTAAGGGGTGTGTCCCAAACCCATAGCCGGGACATTCCTCTGCAAGAGGTGTGTCCCAAAACCTTGACCGGGATATTCCCTGAAGGGGTGTGTTCCAACCCATAGCGGGGACATACCCGCGGGTGTTTTCCCCCCGCCTTTAACCTCGTTGTTCAGCGAAAATATGTGTCACACTCGATGCCATATATATTCAGCAACAAAACAAGGTAAAAATATACAGGAAAAGGGTATACTAAACATATAGACAACAGCGGAAGGGGGATGACATTTGATTAACAATGAAGAAGTACTTGAATATATGCGTCAGGAAAGCTATCGGCCATTGGGATATCCAGAACTAATGGCTGTTTTCGAATTGGATGAAAAGGGCCAAGTTCAATTTGCCAAGGTTATTGGCCAACTGGAAAAAGAGGGCGAAATCGTCCGGACCCGCAAGGATAAATATGGTTTGCCCGAAAGAATGAACATCTATCGCGGGATTATTCGACTGAGCCAGCGAGGCTATGGAATACTGATACCTGATGAGGCTGATACCGAAGACATTTTTGTATATGGCCGCAACCTAAACGGAGCCATGCATGAAGACCGGGTAATGGTCAGAATACACCAGCGAGGCGGGAACAATCAGCGCCCGGAAGGGGAGGTAATCAGGGCTATTACCCGTGCCAATCATGAACTGGTTGGCACCTACGAAAAGCGTAAGAACGTGGTCCAGGTAATTCCGGATGACTCCCGGCAGATTTACCCGGTATATGTAAAACCCGACAGTAAAATGAAGGTGCGAAACGGTGACAAGGTCCTGGTCAGAATAACCAGTTTTCCCGACAAGGATCATGATCCGGAAGGTAAAATTGTAGAAGTCTTCGGGCGCAAAGGACAGCCGGGAGTAGATTTACAGATAGTCATTAAAAAGCATAACCTGCGGGATACCTTCCCACCGGGTGTCATCGAAGAAGCCCAGCAGGTAGCCCGACCGGTATCCGCCGAAGAAATTGCCCGCCGGCGCGATCTAAGAGATGTACGGATGGTGACCATTGATGGCGAAGATGCCAAAGATTTGGACGATGCAGTTTCCGTGCAGCGAATAGAGGGTGGTTACCGACTGGGGGTACACATCGCCGACGTCTCCCATTATGTAAAGGAAGGTAGCCAACTGGACAGCGAGGCTTTTGCCAGAGGCACCAGTGTGTACCTAATTAATCACGTATTGCCCATGCTTCCCCAGGAACTGTCCAATGGTATATGCAGTCTGAATGCGGGGGTGGATCGTCTGGCCATGAGCTGCATAATGGAAATCGATCCCGCCGGAGACGTGCGCAAATATGAAATATGTGAATCAGTCATTCATGTCAATCAACGCATGACCTACACCGCAGTAAACCGGATACTTATCGACAACGACCCCGAATATGTGGAAAGGTACCGTGACCTCATTGATGATTTTCGCTTAATGAAGGAGTTAGCTGATATACTCCGCGGGCAGAGAATGAAGCGCGGGGCGTTGGACTTTGATTTCCCCGAGGCCAAGGTAATTGTTAATGAAGTAGGTTTTCCGGTCGAGATTAAGATCCGCGAGAGTGGCGCCGGGGAAAATTTGATTGAAGATTTTATGATAAAAGCCAACGAAGTGGTTGCGGAACATTTATACAAAAAGGAAATGCCCGCCCTTTACCGGGTGCATGAAAAACCCCAGGGGGATTCGCTGACCAGGCTGAACAACGTGCTGGGCGTCTTTGGTCATAAAGTACAGGAAAACCGGGTGGGTTCCAAGGTATTTCAGAAAATACTGGCCGACATCAAAGATAGTCCGGGGGAAAAAACTATCGCCTTAATGTTGCTTCGCTCCATGAAGCATGCCCGCTATGTGAATCAGGCTCTGGGCCATTTTGGTCTGGCCTCGGAATATTATTGCCATTTTACCAGTCCTATCCGGCGTTATCCCGACCTGATCGTGCATAGAGCTCTATCGCTCTTGGCGCAAGGGGGTATCAACGCCAAGAAAAGAGCTCAGCTGGAGAAGAAGATGGTAGTATATGGCGACCAATCCAGCCTGCAGGAAATCAAAGCGGAAGAAGCGGAACGTGATCTGGTAGACATTAAAAAATGCCAATACATGCAGCAGTTCATCGGTCAGGAATTTGACGTCCGCATTTCTTCGGTAATGTCCTTCGGCTTTTTCGTGGAACTGCCCAATACGGTCGAAGGCCTGGTGCACATCTCCAGCATAGCCGATGATTACTATGAGTTTAATGATAAAGCCTATACATTAGTGGGGACCCATACCGGCAAGAAATACTCCATTGGCGACGAGGTCCGGGTTCTGCTGGTGAAAGTAGATGTAGATGCGGTCAAGATTGACTTTGAAATAGTATAAGGATGAGAAGCAGGATGGCAAGGGGATGTTTTGTTTGCCATCCTTGACGGGCGAAGCATAGCTGGGATATACTGAACTTGTAGATTTGCTTATCGACCCTGGCTGCGGAGGACTATTCTTACCAAAGCGAGGGTTTGTTTGTACCATAATTACATGAACAAGGGTTTTATTTATCGAGGTGGAGAAATGAAGAAAAAAACCGGGATTAGACCGGTGGTAGAGAATCGCAAAGCCCGGCATGAATATCATATCGAAGAAACTTACGAAGCCGGGATGGCGCTGGTGGGAACCGAAGTGAAGTCCTTGCGCAATGGCAAGGCTAACTTGCAGGACGCTTACGCAGTAGTTAAGGCTGGCGAAGTGTGGGTTAACAATTTCCACATTAGCCCCTATGAACAAGGCAACCAGTTTAATCATGATCCCAAAAGGCCCAAAAAGCTTTTACTGCATAAAAATGAGATCCGCAAATTATTGGGTCTGCAGAAGGAGAAAGGCTATACCTTAATACCCTTGAAGATATTCTTCAAGCATGGTCTCGCCAAAATGGATCTGGCAGTCGCAGTAGGTAAAAAGCTGTATGATAAGCGCCAAGATATGGCCGACCGTGATGCCAAGCGAGATTTGCAGCGAGCCATCAAAAGCAAGGGTCAGGATGACTAATAATATATCTTTGATTATCAGATGTGGATGAATATTACAGACCTATCAGAGTCAAAA
>CAZYJA010000222.1:0-4581 GCA_964647245.1 uncultured Syntrophomonas sp.
TTCACCAATTCGGGAGCCATCTCTTCCATACAATTTAAATGCTTGGCAACGGTAGATATATCCCCGCGAGCGATGGGACCTGTAAGCGCATGAGGAATACCTATATTTTCCACGTTGTTTACGGTACCCCGGATTAATGGCAACAGGGCTCGGTTAGCCATGCTGGCTGGTATCCCGGTCGATTCCAATAATTTCCTGCCCAAATCCAGCACCGTCACCAGATAATTGGAAACCACACAGGCACCGGCATGATACAGGGGCTTGGCCTTGCTGTCGATGAAAAAATATTCTCCTCCCAGAGTCTCTACAATGCAGACCGCTGCATGGTACGCCACCTTATCCCCTTCAATGCTAAATATGGAACCAGGCAGGTTATCAATCGCGCCTTGCAGGTTGGCAAAAGACTGCAAAGGATGAACCGAAAGAACATGTGCCCCGAATTCCCGGGCTCTATTTAAAATCTCGGATGACTGAGCACCGCTCATATGAACCACTATCTGTCCCTTATGAAAAGCCTGTCGATCCGCTAGCAGATCTACAACTCCTTCAATCGCAGTATCGTTTGAAGTAATAAACAATATGTCGGCTGAGCGAGAAACATCCTGGGGCTCTAAATATGCTGGACATCCCGTCCGTTCCACCAGCTGCTGTGTAGATTCGAATCTAATATCATAAACACCCGTAATCTCATAGCCTTTAGCATTTAGAACTACCCCTATCGCTGTTCCTACTACTCCCGCCCCGATAATACCCATCTTCTTGCTCATGGTTACCCTCCTTAAAAAATGAGTCAAAAAAACGACCTTGATCCTGCTTACAAACTACCGTCTTGTTCCCCTTGGAGATACAAGCGGGTTTTTCCCCAGGATACCGGTGGGAGGACTCTAACAATCATAATTTTATTATGTCATTGCCCATTGAACGGGCTGTAACTCTACTCAACACCTCCCTGATTCTTTTTCCGTCGGGAAATTCCATTTCCGAATCAATTTCCGCCAACGGTACCAATACAAATAGTCTCTCCATGAGGAATGGGTGGGGAACCTTCAGTTCCGCCAGATTAATTATCTCTTTTCCGTACAAGAGAATGTCCAAATCTATTATCCGGGGACCCCATTTGCCTTCTCTCTGGCGTCCCAATTTAATTTCAATAGCTTGTAACTGGTGTAATAACTCCAGAGCTGATAATTCTGTCTCTATTTCTATGACCTGATTGATAAAATCATTCTGGTCAGTTTTGCCCCAAGGGGCGGTTAAATATAGGGATGAGAACCTGGTTATGGTTACGCCCTCGATATGGGCGATATGACCCTGAGCATTTTGAATATTGCACGACTTATCCCCTAAATTTGAGCCTAAGCCAATGTATACTTTTTTATCCAACTGTTTCACCCTCTAAACTAGCATAAAGCCCTATTAAGAGCAAGCATTTATTTTTGGAAACGCTCGATTTTTACTGCGAAATAGTCAAAATTACCCTGAACCGGAGCCTGGGGTTTGTACACCGTAACTTCAAGTCTGGCAATTAACGGGAAAGCCGATAATAAATTCTGGGCTATTTGCTCGGCCAAAGCTTCTATCAGGTCATAACTCTCCTCGCTGACGATTCTCTCCACTAAATGAAATACCTGATCATAATTAACCGTACGGCTAAGTTCATCAGACTTGCCGGCAATCTGTAAATCCAAAAACATTTCCAGATCGACCTGGAAGGTCTGGGGGGTGGTTTTTTCCTGGACCAATACCCCATGACAACCTTGAAAAGTCATACCCCGAGCGATAATGCTATCCATTCTCCAACCTCACCGCATCCGTCATGCGAGCTACCCGGACGCTCTCTTTCACATCGTGCACCCGAACAATATCGGCACCATTCATGATAGCCATGACCACTACCGCCAGACTGGCCTCTAATCGTTCATTTACGGGCAGATCTAAGGTTTTACCAATAAAATTTTTCCGGGAAGCCCCGACCAGAATTGGCCGCCCTATACCCTGGAAATCCGCTAAGCGTTTCAGTAATAATCTATTTTCGCCCAGGCTTTTACCGAACCCCAAGCCTGGATCAATAATAATAAGTTCTTCGTTAAGCCCGGCAGCCACTGCCTTAGCTATGGCTTGCTCCAGATCCCGAATAATATCCACGACCAAATTATTATAGACTTCACCTGGTTTTACCTGCATCCGGTTATGCATTAACACCACCGGCGCCTGCCACCGGCCAAGCACCTGCAATATTTTCGGATCCAGGTCAAAGTTGCCAATATTATTGATTAGATGAGCCCCCTGGGCTAAGGATTCTTCCGCTACCCGGGCCCGGAAGGTATCTATCGATATTAGCACATTATTAGCGGCCAGCCTTTTTACTACCGGAAGGATTCGCCGTAATTCCTCGTTTTCATCTACAATAATGGCATGGGGACGCGATGATGCACCACCCACATCGATGATATCCGCGCCATCTGCTACCATTTGCATCGCATGTTCTACCGCTAAATCAGGATCAAAAAAACGCCCTCCGTCTGAAAATGAATCCGGAGTGACGTTTAGGATACCCATTATAATAGTCTTGGGGCCCAATTCCAAACTACGGCCCTGCGCCAACTTGATCTTAATATTCAAAACTAGTAACACCCATTTCCTTGATTTCCCGTTTGGGACAATTAACAGCTTCTTCACAATGGCTGCAAGCCCGCGACAGATTGTCGGCCCGGTGTATTCTTTCCCCCAGAAAGCTCATATCAGTGCTGATATTACGATGCTCATAGATGGCTTTACAGATTATATCTACCTCCAGGGGGTTAAAAAAAGCGCGCGGAAGTATATCTCGGGCTAGCCGGGCTCCACATCTGGCATGGTCCACTCCCTCCTGGATCTCCTTCCATTTAGCAATGTCATGCAAGAGCCCGGTCGCATAAACGATCTCTTTGCCCGCCAACTTACTGCTCAGCCCATTTTCGTTAATAAAATAGTTCAGGTCATTACGTTCCAGGACTAAGATATAGGCTATACGGGCCACATCAATATGATGCTGCAATCCGTGTCTGCAATATTTAAGCCCTTTTTCTTCATCGGTGTTGCATTTAATATATTTACAATAATCAGCATCTTTTAACAGCAAATCTACCCTCTTCAAAATTCTTCCCCTCCGCAAAGTAGTGCTTTGACAGTCGTTTAGATGAAACGGTAAAAATTCTGCAATTAATCTGCAAATTAGTAATATACCTTATTCCCCTTTTTTGGCCCTTTCTTCCCGTATTTCAGCCAAGGTCTTGCCGGTCATTATCGCCTCAAACTCGACTGCCTCAATGGTCTCTTGCTCAATGAGTTTGGCTGCCACTAAATGCAAGTAGTCCATATGTTCTTTCAAAATGGTTTCCGCCTTTTGATAACTTTCCCCCATCTTCTGACTGGCTTCCTTGTCAATGGCGTAGGCCACGGCATCGGAATAATTTCGATCGCGGTTAATATCCCGGCCCAGGAATACTTCCTCGCTTTTGTGCCCATAGGTAAGTGGTCCTAATTCATCGCTCATTCCATACTCGGTTATCATCTTTCTTAAGATACTGCTGGCTCTTTCCAGATCGTTCTGGGCACCGGTGCTTATATCATGTAAAACTATGGCTTCGGCTACCCGCCCCCCTAGTAGAGTGGCCACTTCGTCCAGCATATAGGAACGAGTTATATAATTGCGATCCTCTTCAGGCAGCAGCAAGGTATATCCTCCCGCTCGCCCACGAGGAATAATTGATATTTTATGCAGCTTATCCGTATAGGGCAGGTTATAGGCGACAATAGCATGACCTGCTTCGTGGTAGGCTACCAATCGTTTTTCCTTCTCCGAAATAACCCGGGTCTTCTTCTCCGGACCGGCAATTACTCGTTCAATGGATTCTTCCAGTTCTTCCATACTTATGACGGATTTGTCGCGGCGCGCTGATAAAAGAGCAGCTTCATTGACCATGTTAGCCAAATCAGCCCCGGTAAAACCTGGCGTACGTTTAGCCAGTATCTCCAGATTTACATCATCAGCCATGGGTTTTTGCTTAATATGCACGCGCAGGATCGCTTCCCGACCTTTTACATCCGGGCGGTCAATTAATATGTGGCGATCAAAACGGCCCGGTCTTAAGAGCGCCGGGTCCAATATATCCGGCCGGTTAGTAGAGGCCATAACAATGATGCCTTCATTAGCACTGAATCCATCCATCTCCACCAGGAGTTGGTTTAGGGTCTGTTCTCTTTCATCATGTCCTCCCCCTAAACCTGCCCCGCGATGACGCCCCACCGCGTCAATTTCATCAATAAATACTATACAGGGAGAATTCTTTTTAGCACTTTCAAAAAGATCTCTAACCCGAGCTGCTCCAACTCCGACAAACATTTCCACAAAGTCGGAACCGCTAATAGAGAAAAACGGTACTCCAGCCTCACCGGCAACTGCTTTGGCCATCAGGGTTTTGCCGGTACCGGGCGCACCAAAGAGTAAGACCCCACGGGGAATCTTGGCCCCTATTTTGATAAATTTCTGCGGGGTTTTAAGAAATTCCACCACTTCGGCCAATTCTTCCTTTTCTTCAT
>CAZYJA010000223.1:0-4572 GCA_964647245.1 uncultured Syntrophomonas sp.
AATTAAGAAACTCCTACGTAAATTTGGAGTTTCGGACGACCGTGGTGCCCGCCTTGCACACGGCCGAAGATATTATAGCGATTGCCCGCTATATTGAAGGGGGTCAGATGTACACCCTGCAGCAGTTTAACCCGCGGGTTACGCTGGAGCCTGGCTACGCCCAGGTGGTACCTTATAGCAAGGCAGAGATGCAGGCAATAGCCGACAAGTGCGCCCCTTACCTAAAAGAAGTGCGAGTAGTTAACATATAGGGGACATTCATTCGCAGAAGGTGTGTCCCAAAACCTTAGCCGGGGGACATTACCCTGCGGGGAACTCATTGTGAAGGCAAGCAACCCTTCGGGAGTTTATAATATACCGAAGGGTATTATAGGTTGCTGGGCGGACCTCGTGTTCACTAAACTTTGCTGGGTAAAGATGTAACCCGAATATTAGTCCAGCCGATACAGATTTTCGTTGGAGGAAACATGACCAATAACATACAGGCAGCTCTTAAAAAATACTTCGGATATGAATCCTTTAAACCCGGACAAGAGAACATTATTGATAGCATCCTGGAGGGTCGGGATATTCTAGGTATAATGCCCACTGGTGGGGGCAAATCGGTCTGTTATCAGATTCCAGCCCTTCTCTTACCGGGAATGAGCCTGGTTATCTCACCTCTTATTGCCCTGATGAAAGACCAGGTCGATGCCTTAAATGACCTGGGGATTCCGGCCGCCTGTATTAACAGTGGTATGGGGGCCAGAGAGATCAGGGCTTGTCTACTAGGGGCCAGCCAGGGACATTATAAGCTTCTATATGTAGCTCCGGAACGACTAGGATCGGAGAACTTCACCAATCTCCTGCGTAACCTCCCCATTGCTTTGATAGCCATTGACGAGGCCCATTGTGTTTCCCAATGGGGACATGATTTTCGGCCTTCCTATTTACAGATTGCGCCTTGGATCGCTGAGCTGCCTGACCGTCCGGTGGTAGCTGCATTTACTGCTACTGCTACTCGGCGGGTTCGTGACGATATAGCTAAGATGCTCAGATTATCCGACCCAGATATATATGTAACTGGTTTTAAACGTGAGAACCTGCATTTATCTACGGCTAAAGGGGTTGATAAAACCAGCTTTATAACTAGTTATGTCAAGAGTCATCCCGATCAGTCGGGCATCATCTATGCGGCTACCCGCAAGGAGGTTGATGCTCTCTACGAACACTTGCAATCGCAGGGCTATTCGGTAGGACGCTATCATGCCGGGCTCGCTAAGGAGGAAAGGAATCAAAACCAGGAAGACTTCCTTTATGACGAGATCCGCGTAATAGTAGCCACCAATGCCTTCGGCCTGGGTATAGACAAATCCAATGTCCGTTATGTGATCCATCATAATATGCCGCGCCACCTGGAGGCCTATTACCAGGAGGCCGGACGAGCCGGACGAGATGATGGACCAGCGGACTGTATGCTCCTGTATTCCCCAGGAGATGTGCAAACCCAAAAATACTTTATAGAGAATAGCGAATTAAATGAAGCGAGAAAGAATGGGGAATATAACAAATTGCAGAGTATGGTCGACTATTGTCATACTACCCATTGTCTGCAGCAGTATATATTAAATTACTTTGGGGAAGAGGATGCGGCCGACCATTGTGGTAATTGTGCTAACTGTAGCCAGGAATTTGACATTAAGGATGTTACCATCGAAGCCCAGAAGATATTTTCTTGTATGAAGAGGATGAACGAACAGTATGGAATGACCCTGGTGGCCTCGGTGCTCAAGGGCTCCAAGAACAAGCGGATACAGGAACTGCGATTCAATAAGTTATCTACCTTCGGCATCATGCCGGAAATGACTATTCCTGCTATTGTTGAGCTGATGCATATGCTGGAAGCAGATGAGTATATATACAACACCGGGGGTCAATATCCGGTGGTGCGCCTGGGGCCAAAAGCGGTGCCGGTACTTAGAAGCCAGGCCCGGGTCCTGGTCAGGATGCCCCACGTCCCAGAGCCCGTGGCAGCGGTGAGTGGTCTGTTCGAATTGCTGCGTTCCCAGCGCAAAAAGATCGCCCAAAGAGAAGGAATGCCTCCCTATGTAATATTCCACGACAGTACCTTAAAGGAAATGAGCCAACGTTTACCCAGCGACGAATATGAAATGATGACTATTATCGGGGTAGGCGAAAATAAATTCAAGAAATACGGCAAACAGTTTCTGGAGGTCATCAGGGATTATCTGAAGAAAGGCAGTTAGGTGACAGTGGGGACTTTTCTCTGGAAACAGGGTGACGGTTCTCCATGACACAGGGTGACTTTACCTTCTGTAATAAATCTACTCGCAACAGGAAACGGGGTTGCTGACACGCTTCTCAATCGAAGTATGTTAACAACCCCGTCTCTTTATAAGTTCGCCAATTTTTTACTTGCTGAAATGCTCCTTTACAAAACTGGGGGCGCTATTCTCCGTAAAGCCGCCGGCAAAGAACCTGCCATTTTTCATAAGAAAGAATACATCGTAGATAGTTTCCTTACCATCACTTGACTGCCGGTAGTCGTAGCCATAGGTTCGCAAGCAGGTTTCCAGCTGGTCGGGGTCGCTGATTTTAAGATTCTCGGGATTCTTCTCCAGGTCAGCAATTGCCTGCTGAGTCCTCTCCGTCGCGGCTTTGGGTATCGCCTGGTTATTATTATTGTCCTTATTCCTTCTAGCTACCATGGCGTACTTCAAATCTTCGCCGGGTATGATACGGGCATTATTATATTGATTAATGTCTTTCAGCCATTGTTCAAAATTTCGATATGATTTTTGCCAGCTAAGGTGCAGGTTTTGGTTACCCATATCGGGTTTTTCCGGTGTATCGATCAGCATGGTGATATTGGCCCAGGATGGCAATTCACTAGTCATTTCTGCGTAGGTTTGCGCCACAACATCAGCCTGAAAGGCTTTAATCGCTTGCTCAATAAGCTGAGGATCACTGATGCGAACATTTTTATCAACGTCAGCATCAGCATGTATTTCAATCATTTTTATCACGGCGGTATTTACTCCCAGGATAGGATAATGGGCATCTTTATATTCGCGGGTTTCATAAATAGGTTTAAGCTCAGTGGCGTATTCCATGACCGGCACACTATACTGGCGATAAAAATGGGAACCATCCTTCAGATTATAGACCAGACAAATGCGCTCCTGTCGGGTATTATTCTGGGCAAAATTCAGGGGCTTCTCGGGATAAGTCTTATTAAGTATATCCTGGTGTAGATTCCAGATAGCTCTAACGTTGTCAGTCTGGCTGTACACTGGCAAACGGACGGTGTTAATAGGGGTAGAGATCATATCCGCTCTTACCCGAGGGCGGTTGTGCTCGTTTAAAGCGTAAAATGAATTATCCAGGTAAATGCTTTCGACATCGGCCAGGTTAGGTATCCGCTTTTCATAACCTACCAAATCGAAATTAAGGGCACTTATCAAGCCTACCACAACCAGAGTATATATCCCCAGATGCTTAATGTTCTTGAGGTGGAAAACCCGCAAGGATTTGGTTAGTAATATTTCGACAAGAAAATAAGCCAGTAACGCTCCCAGGAAATAACCGAAATAGGTCCATGCTATGGTATTTTGGGTATCTTTATAGTAGCTGCCCAGGAGCAACATGGAGCAAAAAGTTACTCCGTATTTAAAGAATGGACGTAGTAAGCCGAACGTTATGGCATTTCCGGCAGTTTCCAACTGTCGGCGCTGATAAAGATATCTTCCTAGCAAATACAAGGCGATACTGGTAAAAACATATATGGCAATTTCTGCGTTTTGCATAGGATGTCTGTATACAGAATCAAAGAGTCGTATCAGCGGCGATAGATTCGTAATACTGGTTGTAGAATAGTAATCATAAGCAAAGCCATAAACGTACATTTTCATGTTATGGAGCACCAGCATGGATAACCCTGCCGGCAGCACCAGCAATATATAGCTTAGTACTCCCTGCACCACCGAAATACCCGTAAACATACCGGTAGCTACACAGGTCATAAAGAATAATAAATTTATCAAAAGGCTGATTCCCAGCCAGCTTAAAACAGCCATAGCATTTATGCTGGTGATACCTAATCCAGCAACTAAGGCCCAGGATACCAGCGCAGTAATTATCAGAGGTACCGCCAAAAATATAAGGCCGGCTAAAATATGGGTATTATATAAGGTCGCCCTTTGTACCGGTAAAGCATGCAACATATCCGCGGCTTTATCCGTCTGCAGGTACCTGAACAGCCATAAGCCGGCCAGAATAGGAACCAGAGCTAAAAGCATTAATTGTAAAGGAGACTCAAACTGAAAGATGCGCAAATAGATCGTGCTGTCATAGCTGGGGGTGTTTTCCAACCTGCTGTGCAGCATTAATATTTTAAGGGGCAGGCTTAAGAGCATACCCAGGAGGTAAGCTGCACCAATCCAACCCAGACTTTTAAAATCGTTGCGCAAAATGCCCGGGTTAATAAAGGATGTTCTTGATTTCATAACCATTATCCCCCATTTCATAGATAAATATTTCCTCCAGGGTAAGAGGCAGGACATCCAGAATAGC
>CAZYJA010000224.1:0-4565 GCA_964647245.1 uncultured Syntrophomonas sp.
CCACAAATCCGGGGGATTCATTAACACTGATTGATTCTTTGCCCATCTTGCGGACAACTTCAGCTGCTACCTGGTAGGTTTCCTCACTGGTTTCCATGCCCCGATTGATTTCTACCAGCTTCATTAAGTGAGCCGGATTGAAAAAGTGCATGCCAATAACCTGGTTCACCCGCTTGGTTACGGAAGCAATCTCCGAGATACTTTTGGCGGAAGTGTTGGTAGCCAGAATAGTATGGGGCGGACACATTTCGTCCAGCTGACGAAACAGTTCCTGTTTGGTCTTTAGAACCTCAGGGACATTTTCAATCACCAAGTCGGCGTTCACAACGGCCTCGTTCAGATTGGTGGTAGTAATAATCCACGCTAATGCTTGTCCAGCTTGTTCGGCAGTTATTTTCCCACGCTCGATATCCTTTTGCAGATTTTTGTGAATAATGGCCATGGCTTTGTTTAAGGTAGATTCCTGACGCGACATCAGTATCACTTCATAACCAGCGGTGGCAGCTACCTGAGCTATACCGCGCCCCATGATTCCTGCTCCAATAACGGCGATCTTTTTCACTTCCATACATCGTAGCCTCCTAATTCAACTTAATAGCTTCTACTATATCAAAGATTTTACTGTTTATGGTCATATTATAACATTGGCCAAAAGAAATATTTTATAAAATACTTCTTTTGGCCAATATCATACAAGGTTACAAATGGAGGTGACAAAAGGGGGCGGTTCGGGTGACAGTCCGAACCGCCCCCTTTGTCAGGCTTTTGACTATATTTAGATGGTTATTTTGCTGATGTACCAAACATCGTCTTGTTGAATCAGGAAGGTGTGTTCCCCGGTAATCTGGAGGTTGGTCTGCAGCCATAGGTTAGCATCGCTGCTGACGGTTAAGCCTACCACTGAACCATCCGGTTTTATCTGCTGCATGCGGTCGAATTCAGTGAGGTCCAGGTCACCTAATTCATATTCCACATAGGTGTTGCCATTTTGTACTCTGCTATCGCCAGTGGCCACAGCGTCTGCGACGATGGGAGCGGTCCAATCGAGAGTAGCTTCATAGCTCACGTCATCGTTATCTATAACTCTCAATGTATACTCTCCCGTCGAACGTTGAACGTTAAACCATAGGGTACTGTCAGTGTTGGGAGTAAGCGTAAGAACACTGGAACCCTCTTTTTGCAGAGTGATAGATTTCACTTTATCCTGAGCCAGACTAATGGGGAGGCCGTTTACCTCTAATCTGTATTCTTCATATACTATGCCGTCATGGGCACCTACATTGTCGGTTGCTTCTAATGTTCCGGTTGTAATCTGCTGTTCTTCTACAATTGTAACCACGCAAGTATCCGACTTGCTCGCATCGTCACGAGTGGCAGTGGCGGTAATAGTCACGGTGCCGGTTTTGCCAGCTGCTGCGGTAACCACTCCATCTTCAACCGTGGCTAAGGTAGTATCACTGCTTTCCCAGCTTACATTGGCATTAGTGGTGCCGTCGGCGTATTTTACAACTGCGGTCAGGGTTATGGATTCACCCTGTACCACCGTAGCTGTCGCGGGTAGGGTTACTGATACTATTTCTGACTTATTGAGCAGTCTTTCCAGCATGGTGGCCATCTCGGCACGGGTAATAGAGCTATTGGGATTGAAATTGCCATTGGGGTCGCCGCTCAGAATTCCTTCCTCATATAGAGCCAGGATGTAACCAACATCTTCTTTGGAAATCAACAGGCCATCTTTGAAGGGCATGTCACTGGTATCTACGGGTTCTAATTCCAAGGCTTTCGCAATCATGACCGCAGTTTGGGCCCGAGATGCCTGCACTCCGGAATGGAAGCGATTTAACTTAATAATGCCTTTTTTGTTGGCTTTACCAGCATTATCGCGTACCCATTCTGGCACATCGGCTAAATCCTCATCTTCGTCAAGCGTGGCATCATTGTCAATAGGCGTAGGATCTTCATCATTGTAAATACGCATTACCAGAGATAGGGCTTCAGCCTGGGTTAACTCTTGGTTAGGTTTAAATGTGCCATCCGGATAACCTTTGAAAATTCCAACCGCAGCCATGTCCTGGATAGACCGGGTTGCCCAATGCTGTTGTATATCCGAAAATTGGATTTTCTTCTGACTGGGCTTTTCTTTTTGGTAGAACTCAAATGCCTCCTGGACTGACTTCTTCACTTGTTCCTGGACTGATTTCTTCACTTGTTCCTGGACATGTTTCTTTTCTTTGTTACTTTGTCCCCAGGCATTACCCTTGTCAGAACTAGCCAACACGGTGCCGGTTGAGAAAACCATAGCCAGCAACAAAGCCAGTGCAAATAACAGACCTTTCTTCATAAACTTTCCTCCTTTGCTATTCCTGCTTATATATGCGCGGCCAAAGTTTACTTTTCGGGGTAGCTAAAAATGTTTTCTAGCGTTCCTTAACAAATCCGTATAGTATTCAGCTGTCAGCTGATCCGGGCTGACCTTCAGTAAGGACAGGAACTCCTGTAGAATGGTGTGTACCTGGCTGATCTTAGCTTCTTCCCCTAGCTGCACTTCAACTTCGATAAAATCCTGCTGGAGCTCTAATATTCTTACCAAAGTAACCAAGATTTCAAATGATCGGTACTCAATATGATAGTTGGTGCAGTGTTTGAAAAAGCTTATATCTTCCGAGTATCCTAGCAGCATTAATATAGCTGCTGACTCTGCAAAACTACTAACCATTATCTCATGCTCGAGCTTGGACCTTGACCTCTCATCGAAAGGACTTTCTTTATAGGTTAGATAAAAGCTTTCGATGGAATTCTTCGTAATTTTGCGTAAACGAAGTTCCCTTTCGGTTTTCATTAAGTCCTGGCCGTGGTTGTCAAAGTATGTGTCGTGATATACGCATCGTTCGGAGCTACCCTTAAATGTATTCGCCAGCAGCCTGGTAATTTCCTCAATTTGATCGACCTTTAACCGGGCTTTAAGCTCAACCTCGTAAATGATGATCATCCCCTCTCTGTTACACCGGGACGTTCTTTCTGTAACACGGCCAAACAAAAGAATTCCAACAATAGGATTCGGCACAAAAACGTTGGGTCCTTTTTTGATATATGAACATGACGTAAATGTATGGGTTTTGGCATGCTTAGATCAGTGAGACCACGGTGTGATAGTAGGGTTTATCATGTATTTTGGCACGTATCAATCAAGGTCTAACACTTCGTCAATTAAGACCGAGTGACAGGGTTAATGCAATGAATGTATGAAGCGCATAAAAACTGTTACAGAAAGAACGTCCCGGTGTAACATTGTATTAATTATCTGGTATGGGGAAATATTAGTATACTATGTTTATTAAGTTAAGGAGGAGCAGATGATATCTTACTGGTTATTAAAAACCGAGCCGGACGAATACTCCTGGAATGATTTATTGCGGGAAAAAGAAGCTGTATGGGATGGGGTCAAAGCTCCGGCTGCCCTTAATAACATTAAGAAAATGAAACCGGGTGATTTTGCTTTTATATACCACACCGGTAAGGAGCGGTCCATTGTAGGAATTGGCAGAATTACCAGCCTCCCCTATTTTAAACCTCAGGATAAAGGCAGGGGTTTAGTATTTAAAATAGCCCCGGTGGAAAAATTAGCCCAAGCGGTGACCCTGAGGCAGATAAAAGATAGCGGGAGGTTTCCTGATTGGGATTTAGTTAGACTGCCTCGTCTTTCGGTGGTACCAGTCAACCATCGACAATGGCAATATATAATGGACCGTCCCTATGCCACTATGTATAACGTGTAACCGTCCCCTTGACACGCGGTGAATTAAGAATATGATGGGAAGCAGCATTACTATTAGTATCGGGTGATACATTATATACACTAGGGCAATTACCGGAATTAGCAACACTCTTACCAATATTATAAGCGGCTGGCTGGTGGCAATCATGGCAGCTATAGGCGGAGAATAGTGATAATAGAGCTTAACCAGGGCGGTCCCCCCCGCATTGGTCAATAAGTACTGGTCACGAAATTGACGGAGTAAGGCTACCGGCCAGGTGAACTTGGAGCCGAAGGCTGCCGTGGCTATAAAACACTCATCTACGGAGGTGTCGTTTTCAGCCGAGTAATTCATCAAGGTTCGTTCACTTTCACTTTTATTGAGGCTTTGTACGCTTACATAAATGGTACCTGCTGCTATGCTTAACTGTGGAATCATTATTTTTACAGCAGTTTGCCCTTCTGGAACTACTCCGGTTGCTAATGGGGTTTGATTAACTAAGGAATCATAAATTCTTATTTCATCCCCGCTCTGTAATCCGGTAATATCGACTGTGTCTGAGCTGCCTGCCGGGTTATTTATTACCGCAATTTGTGCAGGTGTCAGTGCATTAGTTTGGATGATTGCTGGTTCTACCTTACTGCTGGCATTGCTTAATACCGTAATACCACTTAGGGTTCCGGTGCTGGATATGGGACTGATCGCGAAAAACAGATACTTACCTTCATCGGCCGCCTGCACCGTATAGTTGGGACCAATAGCTCCAGGTATAATGATTTTGCCGCTGCTATCAACGTTATCGGATCGATA
>CAZYJA010000225.1:0-4544 GCA_964647245.1 uncultured Syntrophomonas sp.
GACCACATTTGCCCATTTGGATGCAACTACGGTTCTATCCAGAGCAATATCAGAACTAGGTATTTATCCAGCGGTTGATCCACTGGATTCGACTTCCCGTATACTCGATCCGCAGATTCTGGGTGATAAACATTATTTCACCGCCCGTGGAGTGCAACAGATACTGCAAAGATATAAAGAACTTCAGGACATCATTGCCATTCTTGGTATGGATGAATTGTCTGATGAGGATAAGATAGTTGTGGCCAGAGCCAGGAAGATTCAACGGTTCCTGTCGCAGCCGTTCCACGTTGCCGAGCAATTTACCGGCAGTCCAGGGATATATGTAAAAGTTGCTGATACGGTTGAGTCATTCTCCCAGGTTCTGCAAGGTAAACATGACAACCTGTCTGAGGATTCGTTCTATATGGTAGGAGACATTGAAACGGCAGTGGCCAAAGCTAAACGATTGGGGGCGTAGTCCATGGCAGACAGCACCTTCATGCTTGAGATCGTAACCCCGGAGGAATTGCTTTTCAAAAATGAAATCCAGTTTGTAGTGGTCCCCGAAACGTATGGCGAACTGGGGGTTTTAAGAAACCATGCTCCCATGATTGCTGCTCTTAATATAGGTATTGTGAGATACACTGACAGCGACGGCGCAGTCAAGAAGGTAGCTATAAGCGGTGGTTTTATGGAAGTGATGGCTAATGAAGCTCGAGTCCTGGCAGAAACTGCCGAACGAGGATCCCAAATTGATGTTCTGCGGGCGAGGGCAGCTCTGGACAGGGCTGAAAAGAGACTTAGTGAGCGTGACAGCAATGTAAATATTGTTCGGGCGCAAATGTCATTAGCACGGGCTACGGCTCGGCTTAAGGCTTCGGATGCATTATAAATCGGTAAGATAAACTATGGTTAGAAAAGCCGGAAGACATGGAATTTGCCTTCCGGCTTTTTAAAACAATTCAGACAGATGGTAAAGCCCCCACTTAATGGGGATAGATGAGATAATCGGTCTTAAGAGAATTTGACATTAAAGCCATTTAAACGTTATGGACAATAACTACCACCTTGGATAACTGAGGGGTACCATGATGAGCGGAAGGGTAGTTGTTAATGGCTGGCAATGGCTAAAAATATAGGCTTGAATACAACGGTGAATTGATTGAGCGGATGAAAACTGATAACCCAGTCTCATCTCATTTGGAACGGAGGGCTATAAATGGTACAGTACGCACAGCTGGAACGTTATGAAGGCAATGAGTCCCTTTTCGACTTGGTTAAGATGTCGATAGTCTCCACCATAGCGGGGGAACCTATGCATATCCACGCTGAAGGATTAAGGGGAACCGGTAAAACCACTATTATGAGAAAGTCGCAGGATATATTACCCACGATTAAGCGAGTCAAAGGCTGCATTTATAATTGCGACCCGGCCGAACCTCATTGTCCGGAGCATCGGCATTTATCAGCTGAGGCAGTCGCTGCTATCGGAATTGAAGAAATCCCTATGCCATTTTTGGAAATATCGCACTCAGCCAAGGTAGGCACGGTTGCTGGCAGTATTGACCTTGCGAAGCTAACTGATGATAAGAATCCCGAAGCCCGTCTGCTTCCTGGACTCATTCCGCAGGCTCACCGCGGTATCCTTTTTATTGATGAGATTAATCGTTTGGCCGACACCGCCCCGGAAATTACCGATATTTTATTGGATTTGATGGGGACTAAACCCGGACTGGTGCAAATCGAAGAAGCAGGTCTGCCGGTGGTTCAGATTAAGGTGGTGGTTTCGGTCTGGGCAGCTTCGAATCCTGATGAAGATCCGGGGCCCCTGGAAGAGATCCGACGACAGCTCTCAGACCGCTTTGATATGGTCTGTTACATGGGTCGGCCGACCTCACTGGAAGTTTTAGCTAAAATGCTTAAGGAAAATTTCCATACTAACCGGACCAACCCTGACCGGGATTTATTGGATACCGCAGCCATTTTAAAAAAGCACCAGGAATATACTCAGACTTTATTAAGATGGGCGGAAATTTACAAGCGGGCGGATATACCAGATTTCGTGCGTAACTACATAGCGCGTCTGTACGTAAAACATAATTTGGAGAGTATTAGGGCTATCGAGGCTATGCAGCAGGGGGCCGTGCTTTATTCCATAATAAAGGATCGGGATCAGGCCACCATGAATGATGTTACCCGGATGCTGCCGCTAATCCTGAAGCATCGCTTGGACTCAGATACCCTGATCAGAGTAATTAACGATGTCGATGGAAAAGGTGAGAGTATTTTTAGCTCAGTAAATAAAAAGATCAACAAGAAATCAGATCAAGCTGAAGAAACGGATTATTTCAAAAGTATTGGACGACCTTTAAAGGATTTAAAAAAGAAGGAACTTATAAATACGGAAAAATCTATTGATTTTAATAAAGCCGACTAAATTGGGGGCCTTTTCATGGAAAGTGGACCAACTAATATTGGTAATGCCACTACAGTAGCTAATTATCTTATTCTGTACCTGGGGCAGGATCAGGGAGTGCGTCTAGGTGATAGCGTGGTAGTAAGTACCAAAGCTCATGCTCATATGCCGGGAAAGAAGATCAAGGGTCAAATTGAGATTCTAACTAATTGTGATGCCGGCAAGACCTATCTAAACCTAATGGATACAGATCAAATAGTCCATATTGATGTTTATCATCTGCCGGGAGAAATAGATCCCCGGGAATTAGCCCGAGCCATATTTTTGGCCATGGAAGAGTATTTTATTAGTGAAGATCCCCGCCTGCAGTATGCAGATAAGGTGCGTATTAAGCTGGTAGCCGGCTATGCTGAGAAGATCCATATTACTACTGAATTAGGCAAAGGATTGATTTATGAACTGGTCCAGGATGAGCTTACGCCCTTTGAGGAAGACGATGAAGGTAAGGATCATGTGCACATCTTGGCCCGGCTGAAACGGGAAGAGTATTTCCTGGTTTATGTCATAGCTACCACGGTAGAGGAAGTAGTACTGGCTAACAAGTTAAAATTAGCTCAGGTTCGAAACATATCGCACGGCAAACAAAAAAAACCGGAAGATGATTTTGGTCACTATATAAAAATACCCTGGAAGAAATTTAAGGGACAAGAAGCTACGTTTATGGCCCCGGAAGAAAATGTTAATCAATTGGTATTAAAGCTGGCCGAAAAATTTGGAGGGCTGGAAGAGATAGAAGAATGGATGCAATGTTACTCCAGCAATATATTCAAAAGAAAGGGAGCTGAATACCAGAAGAAAAAATGGGGAGATGTAGACCACTATGTAAAGCAGATGGAGGAAATGGGGCTAATGCATAAAACCCCCCTGGGTCGAATATTGACCAAAAAGGGGGCAGAATTCCAGGAATACGTCATTAAACATAAATGTGAAATGGAAACTGAAATTAGACGTAACATTCGCAAGGTACCTGGAAAAAGCATTACCCGTTTCCGAAAAGTCGGCCAATCCAAGCAAAGGACCACCCAGGTGGATTTCGTCGATTACCATAAAACTATTAATAATACCGACACTTGGACCGGCAATCTAGCTGTGACTGATACCGTAATTCAGGCTAAGAAAAGTGGTTTACTGCGTGGCGATCAGCACTTCTCCATTAAGAAAGAAGATCTTCATTTTTATGACCGGAAGAGCTATGTACCCATAGATATTTGCCTCTTGATAGATGCCAGCGGCAGTATGGCTGGAGAAAAAAGGCAGGCGGCCAGTTATCTGGCTCAGCATTTACTGCTTACCGGCAAAGAAAGGGTGGCGGTGGTTACTTTCCAGGAACGTGCTGCCCAGGTAGTGGTTCCATTTACTCGCAGTCAAAGTGTTTTAAGCAAGGGACTTGCAACTATTAATCCTGGGGGTATGACACCCATAGCTAGCGGAATAATGACGGCTTTAGACCTGATCCAAAAAAGCCGGGTCCATAATCCGCTCCTGGTTATGATCACGGATGGAATTCCTAATGCAGCCTTGTGGACTATGGATGCCCAGGCTGATGCTTTAGCGGCGGCGGCTAATTTGCCAGCCCAAAAGGTGCGTTTCATCTGTATTGGAGTAGAGTCAAATGCCAGCTTTATGGAAAAGCTGTCTAAAGCCGGCGAAGGAGCACTTTATCTGGTAGATGACATCAATAAGGAAAACCTCATTAATCTAGTGCGTTTCGAGAAACAGGAAATATCAAATAAATAAGCGTTGGAGTCAGCGATATAATCAAGATTGGATTATCCTGGATGCTCAGTTTATAATTAATACCCTGCTGCTACTTGCCAAAAAATGGTTAGACATATTTCGAAACCATCGCCCTTGTCAACCAATCACTCGATATAAGGCGATGGTCATGGGTTGCTAATCCTCACATTTTGCTCCCACATAAGCTTAAAATAGCATTTAAACAGATTACTGGCTGCCGGATGGGGCTATAATCCTTTCTTGGCCACCTTTTTGCATATTTAGTTGGTATAGGAATGTTTTTGCTTCTGTTCCATCTAATTTCTACCCAGCACACCCTAGGCCTCCTACCCAGTATAAAAAGTGGTTT
>CAZYJA010000226.1:0-4528 GCA_964647245.1 uncultured Syntrophomonas sp.
TCGTTTGCATTCCGGGCCCCAGCGTACGAGACAGTAACCCAAATCAGCGCACGAAATGCAGGTCTTCATCCGCAATTCCATTTGAGTCATAATTAAAACCTCCTCTTTCCAAATATATAGTACTAAAAATTCATGCAAATAGCGTGCCAACATTAGGGAATTTTACGATTCCCATACTTTGTGAGGGTTCTCCGATATTCAACTCCAACAGTCGGCCGGGAAAATGTAATTAACCAAACAAAAAAGTGTCCGTTCTTGTATACCGCGTACAACAGAACGGACACTTTTCTTGTATTTTTATCATACAATTGCGACTTTTTTATAGAAAATTGTCGAATCCTCAGGAGATGTAAGGTTTATATGCTATATAATGTAAAAAATTTCACAATATCAGCTGCAAAATACTGGATATAACATATGGTCATGCTTATGGGTTTGATATGTTTTATGATAAGTTCAACTAGTTAGGTTTATAGCTAACTCTATTGATTTTGTCATCAGTATTATTGGTTGCCGGAATATAAAAAAGGAGGGTAAAACCCTCCTTTAATTCTTGCGAAATTCCTATTTCTCTTTTTCTTCTTTAGCCTTCTTAGCTTTGGCAATTATCTTGTCTGCATCCAGAGCGGGAACCTCTTCATAATGATCCATTTCCATCCGGAACTTCCCTCGGCCCTGGGTTATAGATTTCAAATCTATGGTGTACCGGCCCATTTCTGCCAAAGGCACCTGAGCTTTTACAATTTGTCTCTTGCCGGCTGGTTCCATGCCCATAACTCGACCGCGCTTGGTATTTAAATCCCCTATTATATCTCCCATGTACATTTCTGGTATTTCAACCTCAACATTTACTATAGGTTCCAGCAGAACCGGTTTGGCTGTTTCCATCCCCTTCTTAAAAGCTAACTTGGCAGCCATTTTAAAAGCCATTTCCGAAGAATCGACAGAATGGTAAGAACCATCATACAGGGTGGCTTTAATGCTGGTAACCGGGTATCCCGCCAAAACACCTTCATCTAACGCTTCTAATAATCCTTTTTCTACTGCCGGAAAATAGTTACGCGGTACCGCTCCCCCGAAAACGTTATCTTCAAAAGCGAACTTTTCTTCCGTATTTGGTTCAAACTTGATCCATACGTGTCCGAACTGACCGTGTCCACCGCTCTGCTTTTTGTGCTTACCTTCAACCTGTACGGTGGTTCGAATGGTTTCCCGATAAGGAATTCTCATTTCCTTAGCCACCACATCTACTCCAAACTTGCGGGCCAGTTTGTCAGTAATAATATCCATGTGGGTATCACCCATAGTTTTCATAATAGTTTGGTGGGTCTCAATATTTTTATCAATAGTGATGGTCGGGTCTTCTTCCATCAAGCGCTGTAACGCCCCACTGAGTTTATCTTCATCACCTTTGCTCTTAGGTTCAATTGCCATACTTAAGGTAGGCTGCGGGAATTCAATGGGTTCTATCACCACCGGGTTAGCTTTCGTAGTTAAAGAATCGGATGTACTGGTAACTGTCAGTTTGGCAACTGCTGCAATATCGCCAGCATTTAATTCGGGTACAGAGGCCTGTTCTTTTCCGGTCATAACCAAAAGCTGCGATATTTTTTCATCTTTTTCCTTGGTGCCATTATAAATCACGCTATCAGCCTTCATTTTACCGGAAAAAATGCGAAACATGTTCAATCTGCCAATGTAGGGATCAGCGATAGTCTTAAATATTTGAGCGCTGAGAGGCGCCTTTTCAATATCTTTCCCTTTTACCAAGGGGTTACTATCAGGAGTGGGTGAACATTCAACGATGAAGTCCATTAAGGGTTGAATGCCCATATTTTTAAGGGTAGATCCACAAAACACAAAAACAGTCGAACCAGACGCAGCAGCAGCTTTTATTCCTGCAATAATTTCTTCATCAGTT
Source organism: uncultured Syntrophomonas sp. (assembly GCA_964647245.1). Classification (GTDB taxonomy): domain Bacteria; phylum Bacillota; class Syntrophomonadia; order Syntrophomonadales; family Syntrophomonadaceae; genus PHAA01. The sequence goes on from CAZYJA010000226.1 coordinate 1,922, forward strand.
AGTTCTTCTCCGTCCAGATATTTACTGAGGAGTTCGTCATTAGCTTCAGCAGCAGCTTCAACTAATTCCATCTTATACATTTCCACATCATCCAGCATATCGGCAGGAATTTCTTCGATGCTTACCTTCCCCGTCATCGGTTCGAATATGTAAGCTTTCATTTTTAGCAGGTCAACTACCCCTTTAAAGCTGTCTTCGGCCCCAATTGGTAATTGTAAGGGAACTACCGTATCAGAAAATGTGTTCTTGATCTGAGTCAATACTTTATTAAAATCAGCATTTTCGCGATCCATTTTATTAATAAATGCAATCTTCGGCATGTCAGGGTTGTCATCCCAAACGATTTGGGTTTGTACCTCAACTCCTGCAGTAGCAGAGAACATTAGCAACATACTGTCAACTACCCGCAATGCACCACATACTTCAAAATAGAAATCAGCATATCCAGGTGTATCCAATACATTAATTTTACAATCCCGGTATTCAAGTGGAACTACTGCCGTACTAATAGTAAATTTCTTTTTAATTTCTTCTGGTAAGAAATCGGCTACAGTGTTCCCGTCATCCACCCTGCCCAGCCTCTTAAGTGCTCCGGTATTATAAATCATGACCTCTGCCAATGATGTTTTTCCTGTACCCCCATGCCCCACGAGGGCAATATTACGAATTCCATTGGTAGGGTAAACCTTCATCCGATAACCTCCTCAAAATATTAATTGCTTTAGAAATGGTACTATATTTTGGCTTAAGTAGCAAAATAATTATTGCTCATTCGCGATTTATTCGATCCTGTTCCTACCTTGGCCAGGCTTATTTTCTGGAAATGCCTAACTTCCAGATTAATACTGCGGCTACAATTAAGAACATAAATAACTGATAGTAGAAAATTCCCTTGTACATATCAATTAGCAAAGTATAGGCAATACCTAAAGAAATAGGTAATATTAGAGAACGACTAATTGGTTGGGATGGATAATCAGGGTTGTCACGTCGGTTACGAATATATGACCAGTTAAAAAGCATTAGAAACACCAAGATGTTGATTAGCAGGCTAATCAAGGTCATATTTGATCGCTCCGCAGCAGAGTTTCCAAGTAAGCTTGGCTTATTCTCTGGTATTTGTGCATCAACTTATAATCGGTTAAATCCAAATGAATAGGAGTAATACTAATATAGCCCTGTTCTATTGCATATACATCACTATCTTCGTGTTGTTCTTCATTTAGGACCCCTCCACCTAACCAGTAATAGGTATTACCCCTGGGGTCCTGCCTTTGTTCAAACAGATTATTATAGTTTCTGACTCCCAGCTTACTGATTCTGATGCCTTGCATTTTCTCAGGTGGGAGCAGTGGAATATTAATATTTAATAAAGTGTTTTTATCCATTCCGCCTGACATTACGGCAGCTATAACGCGGCGGGTAAACTGGGCTGAAAAACTGAAATCAACCTCGTCCAGGTAAGAGTTAAGAGAAACAGCTATGGAAGGTGATCCCATAATTACCCCTTCAGCCGCTGCCGAGACAGTACCCGAATAAAGCACATCAGTGCCCAGGTTGGGACCATGGTTGATACCGGATACCACCAGATCCACTTTTTCACCAATAAGGCGATTCATGGCCAGTTTTACACAGTCTACCGGGGTACCTCCGATCTTCCAACCATACTTGGTACCGGGTATTTTCGTTTCGACCACTTTAATGGGATCAAAAACGGTTATGGAATGACCGGTGCCACTTCTTTCATGATCCGGTGCAGCTAAATATATTTCCGCTATGGTGCTCAATTCTTTAACTAATGCTTGTATACCCTTAGCATAAATACCATCATCATTGGTTAAGAGAATCTTCATTCGAAGCTGACCTCCCGATCCAACAATTTTATATGCTTGATTGGCCAGTATGTAGCAAAAGCTTTGCCCATGAGACGATCACGGGTCAACCATACGTTCCACTCATGGCTATCAAAACTATTGTTGCGGTTGTCACCTAAGACCAGAAGGCTGTCATCAGGTACTACTACCGGCCCATATTGATATTTTAAAGGTTCAGCCACATAAGGCTCAACCAGTGCTTGCCCATTTATATAGACCTTGCCATTTTTCATTTCCACCGTTTCCCCGGGAAGCCCAATCACCCTTTTAAGAAAAGGGGTCGTGGATTTGAGAACATCAGGAGGCTGAAACATAACAACATCACCGCGAACCGGTTCTTTGAAACGATAAATAAATCGATTCATCATAACCCGGTCCTGTAATTGGACAGTCGGTAACATAGAACCGGAAGGAATAATTCTCCCTTCAATTACGAAGGCTCTTAGCACCATGGCCAGAATGAAAGCGATTATAACTACGCTGAGAGTTTCTTTAAGAAGATCTTTCATCTCTCTACTCATAAGGCACCCCACTATATCCTTTTATCGGAACTCATAGATCTTTATGGTCATAAGCTCACTGGCGGTATCTTTGCTGATACCAAACATGACCTTCTTGGATTTTAGATTTTTATTTAGAAAATCCACCACCCGTACCAAGTCATCATTGGCCGGGAAGCTTTTGCAGGAGATTAGTTCCAGTTTCCCCTCATCCTCCTCTGCCAATGCCACTC
>CAZYJA010000227.1:0-4466 GCA_964647245.1 uncultured Syntrophomonas sp.
AAAATCCCGGTTTTTTTGTGTTTATGGGAAAAGATGCCCGGTTGCCATACCACCAAACTACAAAATAATACCCATGTTTCTAGTATAATTTGGCACACATACTTGTAAATTACAGGCATATTTAGTTAGGAGACCTGATCTTCCGAAAGATAAGGGTGATGCGGTGAATCAGCCAAAGGTGTACGCTGACATTACATTTATAATAAATTTCGCGATGGACTTTATGATTCTGTGGGCAACCGCGAAACTAAGCGAAAAAACAATCCTTACTTCGCGCTTAATAATTGCCTCCATTTTCGGAGGAATCTATGGGGTCCTTAATCTTTTTCCAGCTGTAAGCGTGCTCTATAGCCTACCGGCTAAGTTGTTATTCTCCTGCCTGTTAATTATCGTTGCGTTCGGAACCAGGGAATGGAAGGATTTCCGGAAAATTGTGCTGTTTTTTTACGGAGTTAGTTTTATCATGGCAGGTGCAACCATGGGTGTTTCTTTTCTGCTAAATAATACTCCGGGTAGGTCTTTTTCCTATTGGTGGTTGCTGGGGGGCATTACATGTGCCTGGGGGTTAGGAAGTTATGGTGAAAAGTATTTGTCGCAGAAAATTATCCCTGGCCTGCTTAAATATCCAGTAGAATTGCACTTTGGCAATACGGTTTGCCATGGTGAAGGTTTTCTTGATACCGGCAATGGCCTGCGCGATCCCCTTACAGAACGCCCGGTAGTAGTGGCAGAATATGATTTTTTGCAAGAATATTTCCCGGATGATTGTAGACTTGCGATGGAAAATGTTCGGGATGACAATGATATTTTGCAAGAATTGAGCTCTAGTAGTTGGGCCAATCGTATCAGGGTTATTCCTTTCTCCTCCATTGGCCAAAAGAATGGGCTAATGATTGGCCTGCGTTGTGACCAAATTATTATTGATCCCGATAAAAAGCATTATCTATATAAAAACGTGGTGGTAGGGATATATCTGCATAAGCTCAGTGCCCGGGAAAATTATCAATTGCTAATTCCATCTGAATTTATAAGCAAAATATAGGAGGAATGGCCGAATGAAGCTATTAGAAAAGTTGGGTTCCTGGAAATTAGTTTTTATCAAGTGGTATATTAAAAAAAGGATGCCCGACTTCATACATTATATCGGTTCTGCCGAGATTCTGCCGCCTCCGCTCAAGGAACATGAAGAACTGTCCTTGATATCTCAACTGAATAGTGAGGATTCTGGCGGTGTTAAAGGGACCCTGATAGAACACAACCTGAGGTTGGTGGTTTACATAGCCAAAAAGTTCGAGAATACGGGAATCAATATTGAAGACCTGGTTTCCATTGGGACCATCGGTCTAATCAAGGCCGTCAACACCTTTGATCCCCAAAAGAACATCAAGCTGGCTACTTATGCTTCCCGCTGTATTGAGAACGAGATATTGATGTACTTGCGCAGAAATTTAAAGAACCGGGCGGAAGTATCCCTGGATGAGCCTTTGAACATAGATTGGGATGGTAATGAATTATTGTTATCAGATATCCTGGGGACTGAAGGCGACATGATTTTCAAGGTGATTGAGGGTGAAGTCGAGAAATCATTGCTGTGGCAAGCCATGCACAAACTAAACCCCAGAGAGAATACCATAATTCAATTAAGATTTGGGTTAAATGATGGCACTGAGAAGACCCAAAAGGAAGTCGCTGACATACTCGGCATATCTCAATCCTATATCAGCCGTTTGGAGAAAAGGATATTGAAACGGCTGCAGCGAGAGATACGCAAAATTGAATAAATTCTTGGTGAGCCTGTAAAGGCTCTTTCTTTTTGGTCTTAATGATAATCGGCATTAAGTAAGAATAATATTTAACAGATAAGTAAATAATTTAAAAAGTGATGAAAAGAAGGGGAAGGGGTGAGTTCTTGATTAACAAAGTGGAAATCTGCGGAGTCAATACCTCAAAATTACCAGTGCTTAAAAATGAAGAAATGCGAAACCTCTTCACAGCCATGCAAAAGGGTCAGGTGGACGCTAGAGATAAACTTATCCAAGGTAATCTGAGACTGGTTTTAAGTGTGATTCAGCGTTTTAATAATAGAGGGGAATTTGTAGATGACCTTTTCCAAGTAGGTTGTATAGGCTTGATTAAGGCCATTGATAATTTTGACCTGGGCCAGAATGTTAGATTCTCGACTTATGCAGTTCCTATGATTATCGGCGAAATTAGGCGTTATTTGCGAGACAATAATGCTGTAAGGGTATCCCGCTCCTTAAGAGATATTGCCTATAAAGCCTTGCAAGTACGGGAGAGGCTAATATCAGATAATTCGACTGAGCCCACCATTGCTCAATTAGCAGAACAATTGGAAGTAACCCGGGAAGAGGTAGTATTTGCTCTGGATGCCATTCAGGAGCCGGTTTCGCTTTTTGAACCTATATATAACGATGGTGGCGATCCTATTTTGGTAATGGATCAGATTAGTGATGATAAAAACACCGACTCTTCGTGGTTAGAGACAATTACGATTAATGAAGCATTAAAAAAGTTAAATGAACGGGAAAAGCACATAGTATCATTGAGATTCTTTAACGGTAAAACGCAAATGGAAGTAGCTGATGAGATAGGTATATCTCAGGCTCAGGTGTCAAGGCTTGAAAAAGCCGCCCTCAAGCAGTTGAAAAAGTACGTCTGAAAGGAAAAAGGGTCGGTTAAGGTAAGGAGGATGCGGAGTGAACAGAAGCTTGTGGATAGTCTTTCTAATGGCCCTAATACTAGTTTTGATTGTACCGCTTACCATGTATATATATCAAAGCGAACCGGCATTTACTTCGGATAATCTAATTATTCTGCACACCGCCGTTAGCAGTCACTAACCCGCAAATTGTTCAGAGAACGCCTAGTATGGTCCAATAACCAATAGGTATGTATAATGTCCTGTTTCGACAGGACTTTTTTATGTTAATATTTGCATATGGGGTAACCAAGCTACAGCTAGGATTGATAATAGGCGGGAGTTTTTTATTATATGGAAAGCAATAGGCCCTCAGTTCATCTAGCCTGGAACAAAGTTGATAAATTAAGAATCCGGCCCGGCGACTCTATCCGCGAAATTGAAAGAATTGTCGTTAACCCGGTATATGATAACCAGTCATTTTTTGAACCGCTGGCGAAACCGGCTATCGATGGCGAGATTAGCAAGCGTTATTATTACGGGGATAATTACAATTTACTGCAGGTTTTGGCGGCCACTAAGAATGAGCGAAAAATTGATCTCATTTATATTGATCCACCTTATATGACCGAGCTCGTATACCACTCCCGGATAAGCGTGGGAAAATTCTCGGAATCACGGCACATCAACCGGAAAGCATTTCAAGATACCTGGGAAGGTGGATTGGATGCTTATCTGGATATGTTATATTCCCGATTGCTATTAATGCGGCAAGTATTGGCATCCAATGGAAGTATCTTTGTACATGTGGATTGGCACATCAGTCATTATGTTAAAGTGTTATTGGATGAAGTATTTGGCAGGGAAAATTTTATTAATGAGATTGTATGGTGTTTTGGTGGAGGAAGCAGTTCCCGTAAACATTTCCAGCGTAAACATGATCTAATTTTCTGGTACGGTCGAAGTTCAGAGTATACATTTAATGCTCAGTATCGTCCTTACACCGCCGGCACGATCCAACGCGGACTGACTAATGTTAAAGGTGATCGTTACAAACTAAGTGATGAGGGTGCGATTATGCAGGATTGGTGGGTAGATATAAATAAAATTCTCAGTCCTACCGCCCGGGAAAATCTGAAATTTCCAACTCAAAAACCTAAGGAACTTATCAATCGAATTATAAAAACCGCTTCTCATTCCGGAAGCCTGGTGGCTGATTTCTTTGCTGGATCAGGTACTACTGCCGAAGTGTGTAATGAGCTGGGTAGAGACTGGATTCTAAGCGATAGCAGCAACCTGGCCTTGCAGACCAGCATATACCGATTATTAAAATCAGGATCGTCGCCCTTTGCGATTGTAACTAGTGGCAGTTGTCCCCCGCAGGAGGGCCAAGGTGAATTAGTACTTAAAAGGCCGGTGTTTAAAAAAATCGGACCCAATCTGGGATTGATTGATATTGGGATAGAATCATATTGGCCCGAGCCTGCAAACAAGCGACCTGCCGCCTGCGAGTTTGCTTCCGACATTGAGTTCTGGGAGCTGGATTTGAATTACGATGGTAAAGTATTTAATTCTTATTACCAGGTCATGCGGGAAAAACAAAGGTTTAAAGAACCAATCGCTCTTAATCTTCTGGTCCAGGTTCCCATTCAAGAGTGCTATAAGATTGCCATAAAAGTGTATGATATCTATGCAGCCCACACTATTGAGGCACTAACCTTTGAGCCATAGGATAACTTATTATCGAAGCAAGGGGACGTCAGACCGTGTGAAAAGTGTATAATATCCACCTAAATAATAGCATCTT
>CAZYJA010000228.1:0-4411 GCA_964647245.1 uncultured Syntrophomonas sp.
AGCGGCAGATTATCTCCAGGCCATCGCCAAAAGTTTTAGCTGGTTTTACAATCATGGTATTGTCTTCCAGATTGGCGTCGATGTAGTGACTGGGGATATTATTCTTCTTCATTAATTCAAAATAGTAGCGTGACATCTTCAGGGAAGCATTACCCATGCCCTCGAGTTTGCCCATCAGCGAATTAGCCCCCGGGTCTATCTGGCCGTTCTCCCCGGTGACGTCATCTTTCATCTTGAGCAAATAGTTGCCGTTGTCCAATTCGTAAACTCCCTTAGTCTTACCTTCATAAACATGTTTCACTTTCGTGCCTCCTATTAGTTAATTAAGCGCAAAGCGTGTCAGTATCCTTAAGTTTCTTACCCAATTTTATCCTTCTATAGATTCTACTTAATAAATAGAGCGCTATGCAAGTCATAATGATGATTCTTGTCTAAAGTTTATGGCTATGCTAAGCTAAATGGCATAGTCAGGTAATAATTACCTGATTGCTGGCCCAGACCAGGGCTTAAGCAGTCCGAAATTAGGAGGATGACATATGCATAAAGCCAAGATTGGCAGAAATGACCCCTGCCCCTGTGGCAGCGGAAAAAAGTATAAGAACTGTTGCCTGAGTTTACAGGGATTAGTGACCCTAAATGAGAATGATAAACCTTTTGATCTTTACAGCCAATTAATCTCCACCACCAAGCTCAAACTTGACCATACCTATCAAGCCCAGATAAAAAAGATGCGCAAACCTCTTCAAGACCGATTTATGCGGCTATGTACGACCCACCACCTTCCCCAGGAACAGGAATCATTTTTCTCGGATTGGCTTTGGTTCGATATGACTGATAACGAAGGCACTACTTTTAGCAGTGAATATCTGCGTGAGCACGGTGATTCCATGGAGCTACCTCTGCGGCACTGCCTGCAAGCCTTAAATGATTCCTACCTCTCGGTATATGAGCCTATAGCCATGGAAGGCAGCGGTTTGCAGCTCAGGGATTTTATTACCGGGCAAAATGATCAGATATTATTAAAAGAACCTCTGGACCTGGAAATCGGCACCAATAAACCTTTGCTGCTGGGTCGCCTGGTGGCTATGCCCCAGGGCAAGATTTTTTCCGGAATGGTGCTTATGCTAAATAATAATGATGGTCAGGGAGAATTTATAATTAACCATATCAAATACCTGCAAAAACTTAAAGGCGCAGAAATTCCAGTTATCCTCAAACATAACGCTGAAATCCTGTTTGCGGTTTTTGAACATGCCAATCATAAGGCCTTAATGGGCTTAAATGATATTCGGGTTTGGCAGCTGCCCAACCAAATATATGCCAACTTAGTCGTAGCCTTGGATAAGTCGGAGGCCTGTGATTTAGCCCATGAAACCGGGGGCACACGCTGGTATGATCTGCACAATAGCTTGGGTAATGCCAGGTTGGGCCTGAATCAGCAACAGGTGATAAGCTACGCCGATATACTCAACGATGCCTTACTCCTAACCGAACTTGTAAATGGTTTAGTGTCCGAAGGCGATGGGAATATGGTCCACAGCCTATTCCTTTGTCAGCCTCCCGCCCCCGAACTTGATCATATCTGGTACACCGTGGTAAAAGAACAGGAAACGGAACGCTGGCTGCATACTGTGCATAGTGAGTTGGATGATAAAACTCCCCTTGAGGTATTGGCAGAAGATGAAGATGGCCGAGAACGTATTTTCGCCATACTCGATTCGTTTGCGTCCCAAACCTCTGGAAATGAGTACAGCATCGATCTATTAAATTACATGCGTCTTAGAATAGAATAATTATGTACCTATGTCCTCTGGGACTAATTCTTCTGACGGGACTATTATCTCAGCCAGGGCTGCGGTCAGTTCTGTTAAACCCTCGCCGGTTTCGGCCGAGAAAAACAAGGGGGGTTCAACCAATTCCATAGTTTTCCGGATAATATTCAGATTCTTCTGTCTGGCTCCGCGCGAGACTTTGTCGGCCTTGGTGGCTACTATCAAAACTGGAATATCGCAATGCTGGAGCCAGTTTTTCATTAGTATATCCATCTGGTTGGGGGTGTGTCTGATATCCAATAACTGAATAACTCCCTGGACCTGGACCCGGTTCTGCAAATAGTTTTCGATCATTTTGCCCCATTTTTCCCGCTCAACCTTCGAAACCTTCGCAAATCCATAGCCCGGCAAATCCACCAAATACCACCCCTCATTAATCAAATAGTAGTTGATGGTACGGGTTTTTCCCGGGGTTGAACTGGATTTGGCCAGTTTCTTGCGATTAACCAGCTTGTTAATTAAGGAAGACTTACCCACATTGGAACGCCCTACCAGAGCAATTTCAGGCAGGTTGCCCTCCGGTAATTGCCCCAGCTCAACAAAGGTTCCGCTATATTCCGCCCTTTTTATCTGCAAAGTCATTATACATGCACCGGTTTTTCCAGTGCCGCAGCCAGCACTTCATCCATATGATTCACTAGAATAAAGGTCATTTTGCGTTTTACATTGGCCGGCACTTCTTCTAAATCCTTTTTATTTTCCGCCGGCAGAATAATGGTATCAATACCAGCTCGGTGGGCGGCCAGAGCCTTCTCCTTCAGGCCTCCGATAGGCAAGACATTGCCCCGCAAAGTAATCTCGCCTGTCATGGCAACATCATTTTTAACCGCTCTCCCGGACATGGCCGAAGCCAGGGAAGTAGCCATGGTTATACCTGCCGAAGGCCCGTCTTTTGGTATAGCCCCCTCGGGAACATGAATGTGGATATCATATCCCTCCAGGGTTTCATTACTAATACCAAGTTCCTCGGCTTTGGACCGTACATAAGTCAAACCTGCCTGAGCTGATTCCTTCATTACATCGCCCAATTTACCAGTTAGGGTTAATCGGCCTTTGCCTTTAATCAAAGCTACCTCGATGGAGAGAATATCGCCGCCACTGTCCGTCCAGGCCAGACCAGTAGTTACTCCAATCTGACTTTCCTTTTCGGCCGTACCAAAGCGGAACTTTTCGGCTCCTAAATACTTATTGATACTGCTAACGGTTATATTTACCGAGGTATGCTTATCTTTTACGACCTGCCGGGCCACCTTCCTACAGATAGCAGCGATCTGCCGTTCCAAACTTCTAACTCCGGCTTCCCGGGTATATTCCCTGATAATCTTGCGCAGAGCAGCTTCCGAGAAAGTAATATTACTATTTTTAAGCCCATGCTCCTTCAGCTGTTTCGGCACTAAATATCCCAGCGCAATGTGGAGCTTATCCTCTTCGGTGTAACCTGATATTTCGATTACTTCCATCCGGTCCAACAGGGGACGGGGAATGTTGTGAAAAGAATTAGCTGTGGTAATAAACATTACCTTGGATAGATCGAATGGTATCTCCAAGTAATGATCGCTGAAGGCGTTATTCTGTTCGGGGTCTAAAACTTCCAAAAGTGCCGAGGCCGGATCGCCCCGGAAATCAGTGGTCATCTTATCGATCTCATCCAGCAGAAAAACAGGATTCCTGGAACCTGCCTGCTTTATACTGTTAAGTACCCGGCCCGGCATTGAACCCACATAAGTTCGCCTATGCCCCCTTATTTCAGCCTCATCCCGCACTCCACCCAGTGACATGCGCACAAATTTACGTCCTAATGACCTGGCTACCGATTTTCCCAGCGAGGTTTTACCTACCCCGGGTGGTCCTACCAGACAGAGAATCGGTCCCTTCATCTTCTTAGCCAGCTTGCGGATAGCCAAGTACTCCAGAATTCTCTCTTTGGGTTTTTCCAGTCCATAATGATCTTCATCCAATATCTTCTCCGCCAAATCCAGGTCCAATCGATCGCGCGTCTCGATTGACCATGGCAGGGACAATGCCCAGTCCAGATAGTTTCTTACCACTACCGATTCCGCTACGGCCGCCGGCATCTTTTCTAATCTTTCCAGCTCTTTATTGATTTTCTCCAGCGCCTCCTGGGGAAGATTGGCCTTATCGATCCGCTCCCGCAGCTCTTCAACTTCCGCCGATCGTTCGTCTTTATCGCCTAATTCTTTTTGGATGGCCTTCATTTGTTCGCGCAGATAATATTCTTTCTGGGTCTTTTCCATCTGCTTGCGGACCCGGCCGCTGATTTTTTTCTCGATTTCGAGAATCTCCATCTCCCGGTTGATGATATCGGTCAGCAGCCCGAGGCGCTTCTCGATATCGACCGCCGCCAGCAGTTCCTGCTTATCCTCCAGTTTCAAGGGAAGATGTCCCAGGATCAAATCGCTGAGCCGGTCGGGATCCTCGACGGCCACGACCGTAATAAGAGTTTCCGGTGGAATCTTCTTGCTCAGTTTCGCCCATTGCTCGAACTGGCGCGCCAGCATCCGGGACTGCGCTTCCAGTTCCGGCGACTTTTGCGTAACGGCCTCGTGGAATTCTTCGAC
>CAZYJA010000229.1:0-3834 GCA_964647245.1 uncultured Syntrophomonas sp.
CGCTATTATTTTCAAGTAAAAGACCATCGTATGCCAGATGTAATGGGCCATGCCAGGGATTTTTATGATCCCCGTACACCTCAGGGCAAACTAAATCAGCGTCGAGGATTGGTGCAATATAGAAATGGGGGAGATGTAAAACCAGAGGTAGATGATCTGATAGTATTCACCGATACCAAATACGGGCATGTAGCCATCGTTACTCATGTTTCTTCAGACTCAATAGAGATTATCCAGCAAAATGTTCTTAATAGAACCAGGCAAACCCTTAAGCTGGAATTAAAGGGCCGTAAATATTATGTGGGTACCGGTAAGCAGCCGGCGGGATGGTTAAGAAAGAGACAGACCTAATCGACTGTAGAAAAGCATTCCGTCCCAGAAACGCAGAAGGATTGCTTTTTCTACAGTATAACAAAACTTTTATTTTTACAGCGAAGGAGTTATAAAAATAAAATATGCTCCGAGCCTGTTGACCTAAAGTGAAAACCAGGGTTACTAGGTCGTTAGGGTATGTCGGGAAACGGACATGCCTCCCATTGTGGAAAGGAGAAGCTGAATTCGGCCAAATAATGGGCGGACTGCTTGTCGCAGTTCGCCTTTCTTGTTTATTTGGTTTATGATAACTATTTATATAGTTATTTTTGCCCGGCACTTCTTTGTGCCGGGCTTTTGGTTTTTATGGAATTATAAGCATTTAAGAAGGGGGAAGCCTTGGGTAACTAATGGAATTCATTGGTTAAGCGGGTATAATCCTGATTATAAAAATAAGGTACCTATGAGCTGTTCTTAATAAGTCAACTAAGCCAATAAATCTTCACGCCATTTGAAGAAATGTTAAGGAGGAGGTTAACTTAAATCCCATGATGTGAGAAAGGATGTGCTAAAAAATGACAGGGTGTAATGAACCCAACGTATTTACGGTGAAACCAATAGGAATAGTCAAGGGTGATTTTAAGGCTTTGGATCAGGTGCCGATTGGGGGGGGAGGATCTGTGATCGAGGTGTTTCCTGAATACCAACGCGGGTTGATGCGTATTGAGGAAAATTCTCATTTGTGGCTGCAATTGTGGTTTCACAAGGCAGATCGCAGTGTTCTGAGTACCGTTCCCGGAAAGGTTAATCCAGACCTGCCCGAATACGGAGTCTTCTCTCTGCGTGCTTTTAGTAGGCCTAACCCGATTGCTTTGACGCTGGTTCGTCTGGAGAAGGTGCAAGACAATCTTCTTTTTGTCAGCGGGTTGGATGCTATAGACGGGACTCCAGTGCTGGACATCAAACCATATTATGAGCAGGAAATAGTTTTCTCGCCGGTTACTCCATATATTCGTCCTTTAAAAAGGCAAATGCGCAAGGATATTTTCATGAAGCAGGCCTTAAACCACCACCAGGAAAAGTGTACTGGGTTTTTATTGGGGGTGCGCATGGCGCTAATAGCTGATGATTATTTAGGTCAGCTCAATTCAAAGGAACTGCAGGTAACAGTGAACGGTTCACCTTGTTTGGCCGATGTTGTACAGGGTTTAAGCAATGCCCGCCTGGCCAATCCTCCCCGGTTTAGATATAACGAAAGCAATGCTATAGAACAAAGCATATGGAAAAAGAATGGGAAATCTCTGACCATAACTACCAAGCAGTTACCAAAAGTTGATGAATTACCACTTATTGATGATGAACAGCTCTTCACCATAGAATTTACATCGCCCGCGCTGACTTAAGTATAAAGACGTTATTTGCATTATTGATGTAACCAATAAAGGAGGTGTTCTTGTTAGGTTTTTCTATAGCCAGTACAAAAATATGAAAAGAAAGGGTAATTCTATGAAAAAAATATTATCGATTTTACTGGTTCCATTTATTTGCTTCATTTTAGCAGGAAATGTTTCTGCTGCGGGTGATGCTGCATCAGTTAGCCTTGATTTACCAGTTTCTAATCAGAGCTTTAAACCCGGAGAAATTGTTCAAATAAGCGGAAGAGCCCAAAACATTAATCAGGTTACTATTTTGGTGCGTAATGCCGGAGGCGCTATAGCTTACGCAACCCAGCCATCTGTAACCAATGGTACATTTTCAACCCAATTCCAACTGAATAACGATGCGGCAGAAGGCCAATATACGATAAGAATTGGAGCCAAAGAACTGGTTGCGCCGGTTGACTTTACTTTTATGGTTAGTAACGAAGAAAGTAATGCCGGTATATTAGAGGTCTGGCCTGCTGCCACGGGGTATGAACTACACCTGCGTGGGACTGGGGAAGGTAGTGTTGAAAAGTACTATGGCAAGGTTTATCAAGGTGAATCAGCATATACGGGAAGTTCCAGCGAAGTCCTGGTCGAGTTTAATAAACGGCCTTATCTTGATAGTTATGAATATGTTTCTCAACCGATAGTAACGGAACCTTTTCCCATAGGTCAATATGACCTGAAATTTTATACCGATTCGAATAGGACTATTTTAGCCTTCAATTATTCCTTCAAGATCGACCCTATGATACATATCACCAACCCGCCTTTACACGGCACTAGTACAACAAATCAGATCAATATTACAGGCTATATCAGCAATTTCTCATCACTTACCGTTAGCAGTTTGCAGTATAAGCTGAATACGGGTGATTGGCAGAACATTATGAGTTCCTTAAATGAATCAGGAAATTTCTCAATACCGGTCACTCTTCAGTCCGGTAACAATTCTTTTCAATTTCAGATGCAGTATACGTCAGCTCAAACGACCAGCACCATCCATAATATAGTAGGTGATATATCTTATAACCTGGACGAATGCTTTATTGCTACTGCCTGCTTTGGCTCCAAGTATGAACCGAGCGTAGTGCTCTTGCGAGAATTCCGTGATGACTATTTAATGAAAACCAATTGGGGCAAGGCTTTTGTTTCCTACTACTATCAGAACTCCCCACCCATTGCAGCATATATTGCCAACAGTTCTGAACTGAAGGGATTAACCCGTATTGTGCTTCTACCATTTATCTCAATAGTTTATCTGCTATATCACCCCTTTCTGACAACAGGTGTTTTATTGCTGGCGCTCACGTTCGTTATGTATAATCGTCGCCGGAAGATATTTGTATAATTAAGGTTTTTGCAAATTATTACAAAAGCCCTCGGGTGAAAAGGATGGTTTTTATGAAAAAATTATACGCTATTTTACTAGTTCCATTTATTTGCTTGTTCTTCGCAGGAAATGTTTTTGCTACTGGTAATGGAGCATCGGTTAGCCTTGATTTACCAGGTTCTAACCAGAGCTTTAAACCAGGGGCTAACGTTAAGCTTGTTGGTACAGCGCAAAATATTGGCCAGGTGTCTATCTTAGTACGTAATGCCGGAGGCAGTATAGCTTTTGTCGCGCAGCCTTCTGTAACCACTGGTACCTTTTCAACCGAATTTCAACTAAATGATGATGCGGTAGAAGGTAAATATACGATAAGAATTGGAGCCAAAGAACTGGCTGCTCCGGTTGATTATACTTTTAATGTTAGTAAGAGCGGGGCAAGCGGTGAAAGTAATGAGAATAACGGAAATAATACAGGTAGTAGCAGTAATGGGGGCAGTGGCAGCGTTACACCAGCAAATCGAGCAGTTAGCCCTACCATTGGAGAGACTAAAATCACACCTGCTCCGATTAATACCAAACCTGCCCTTGTCTTAAAGGATACCACCGGCCACTGGGCAGAACCTAATATCAATAAATTAGTGGCCCTAGGTGCTATCAACGGATATTCCGATGGCAGCTTTAAGCCTGACAATACCATTAACCGGGCTGAATTTACCACTCTGCTGGTTAAGGCATTCAAGCTTGAGAACAAAGGCGGCAAGACAT
>CAZYJA010000229.1:3844-4391 GCA_964647245.1 uncultured Syntrophomonas sp.
ACGGTCTGGTCGATGGTTATGCCAACGGGGCCTTTGGACCGGACGACCTGATTAACCGTGAGCAGATGGCCGTAATGATTGTCAAAGCTGCCCAACTGACACCAACGGCAGGAGATAGCGGTTTTGCCGACAGCGGCAGTATTTCCGGGTGGGCCAGGGAAGCTATGGCCACCGCGACCAAAAACGGAATCATAAAGGGGTACCTAAACAACACAGTTCGGCCTCAGGGTAATGCCACTAGGGCAGAGGCTGTGACAGTTATTGTGAATGCGATAAATAAGTAGTTTTGGAAACGCTTATTTACACAGCAGCCTATTGATCAATAAAGTATTTAGTTGATTAGAAAGGTGAACAAGGAGTGGGAAAAATGATGACTTTTAGCTTAAAAAAGCTACTGGGTAGCCTAGTAGGGTTAAGCATTGTTTTCGGGTTAATGATAATGATTCCGCAGCAAGTAGCAAGTGCGGAAGAGTCGATCGCATTAACGGTTACCGGTGATGGGGTCGAAAATACTGTACACTTTACCTGGTCCGATTTAGAAGCATTG
>CAZYJA010000230.1:0-4384 GCA_964647245.1 uncultured Syntrophomonas sp.
ACAAAAGTTACTCGATAAGCGCGTGTCGCGTGGTCGTATGACTAACGAGAAAAAAGAGGCGATTTTAGCGCTCATTCATCCAACTACTGACGCTATCGACTTACAAGGCTGTGATTTAATCATCGAAGCCGTATTTGAAAACTATGAAGTCAAGAAGGACATCATGCAAAAGTTAGACGTGGTTTGCAAACCTGAATGTGTATTGGCCAGCAATACCTCTTCGATTCCAATTACCCAGCTGGCTGCTACAGTAAACAGGCCCGACAAGTTTATCGGTATGCATTTCTTCAGCCCGGTTCCAGTAATGAGGCTGGTTGAACTAATCCGGGGCATTAAGACCACCGAGGAAACCATTGCTACAGTCGAAGCAGTAGCAGCAAAAATGGGCAAGACCACGGTACGAGTTAAGGATGTACCGGGATTTCTGGTTAATAGAATCAACAATGCCCTCAGGCAGGAGGCCTATAAGTGTCTGGATGAAGGCGTGGCCACCCCCGAAGATATTGATAAGGCATTAAAAATGGGCTTGAATCACCCTATGGGTCCCTTTGAACTGGCCGATTTTGTGGGTCTCGATATTGGCTACAACATTATCAATACCCTTTATGCCGGGTATAAAGATAACAAATGGTGTCCCAATATGACCCTGGAAAAACTGGTTATTTCCGGTGATTTAGGAAGAAAGACCGGCAAGGGTTGGTATGATTATTCTTCTGGGGAACGGAAACCCAGAACCGATGTTAAGTTCTAAGCACTAGGAAGGATGATGAATTATGGCCTTTAGTACCATCCTGGTTGAAAAGAAGGAGCAGGAAAAGGTCGGAATAATAACGTTAAACCGGCCGGCAGTACGTAATGCCATAGATTATGTTTTGAGGCAGGAAGTAGCCCAGGCAATTACCGATTTTGAAATCGATCCCGGTGTAGGAGCCATTATTTTAACCGGAGGGCCCCAGGTGTTTGCGGCAGGTGCAGATATTGCTGCAATGGTTGATAACACTGCTCAAGATATGTTTTACCGGGTATCATTGTGGGAATTAACTTTTAAGATTGAAAAGTGTCGCAAACCAGTAATTGCAGCTATTGCAGGTTTGGCGCTAGGCGGCGGATGTGAACTGGCCATGGCCTGCGACATTCGCATAGCATCCGAAAGCACCAAACTCGGCCAACCAGAAATAAATATTGGGATCATTTCAGGCGGGGGAGGAATGTCGAGACTGCCCAGGCTGGTTGGGGTTGGCAAAGCCAAAGAACTTATATTTACCGGCAAACCCATATCAGCCCAGGAAGCGCTGAGAATTGGCCTAATTAACCAGGTGGTACCCGATGACCAGTTGATGGATGAAGCTCTAAAAATGGCCCAGAGTATTGCAAAACATAGCCCGGTAGCCTTAGGGTTGGCTAAATATGGGATTCAGAACACGGCTAACATGGACATTTATTCTGCAGAAACTATGGAAAACGCATGTTTTTCTTTAGCTTTTGCCAGTGAAGATCAGAAAGAGGGTATGAGAGCCTTCCTTGAAAAGAGAAAACCGGAATACCAGGGAAAGTAGGTGGTGATGCACCTTAACCCAATCGAATAGGAGGGATAAAATGCGTGACGTAGTTATAATTGATATGGCTAGAAGTGCCATCGGCACAATGGGGGGTACGTTAAAAGATGTAAAACCCATTGATTTAGTATCCCAGGTGACTAAGTGCATTGTCGATCGCAATCAGGATAAGATAAAACTCGATGAGTATGATTACTTATTTTTGGGACAAGTAAAACAAAATACAGTCTGTGCGAATATAGCCCGTAATCTGGTTCTAAATATTGGGTTACCCGAAGAAATTCCAGCGACCACAGTAACGGTCGCCTGCGGGTCCGGGCTGCTGTCCATGATGGAAGGATATGAGTTTATTAAGAATGGTTTTGCCGATATAGTATTAGCTGGTGGGGTTGAATCCATGAGCACGGGCGAATTCTTTTTAAGCGGCAAACTTAATCAGGCTTTCGGTACCAATAATATCACTTTAATGGATTCTATCATTGCCGGTGGCCCGGGTGGAGCTCCAGTTGAACGTTATGGCAATATACCCATGGGTAATACCGCTGAGAATTTGGTAGACATTCATAAAATATCCCGTGAAGAACAGGATGAGTTCGCTTTCAGAAGTCAGCAACTAGCTTTACAAGCTATTGCTAATGGCGATTTTGTTGCCGAAATAGTTCCGGTTGAATATGAAAAAGCCGATGGCTGTACAGGCATTTTCAAAGTAGACGAGTATCCCCGGAATACCAGTTTGGAAGCGATGGCCAAACTCAAGCCCGTCTTTAAAAAAGATGGCAGGGTGACGGCAGCTAATTCTTCGGGTAGAAACGACGGAGCCGCCATGGCGATCCTCATGTCGAAAGAAAAAGCTGATGAACTAGGCATCAAACCCAGAGCAAAATTTGTAGCTGGAGGTATGGCGGGCGTTGATCCCTCCATCATGGGCCGGGGACCGGTACCAGCTACCAAAGTAGCTATGGAGAAGGCTGGATTGACTCTGAAAGATATGGATCTGATTGAGTTGAACGAAGCATTTGCCGGTCAAAGCATAGCTGTGCTTAGAGAATGGGATGAAATGTGGGGTGCAGACAAAGAATGGTATGAATCCCACCTCAACATGTTTGGAGGAGCCATCGCCTTAGGACACCCCCTGGGGGCCAGCGGATGCATAATCACCACCAAATTATTAAACGGCCTGGAACGTACCGCCGGCAAATATGGTTTATCAACCATGTGTTGTGGTGGCGGAATCGGCGTTGCCGGCATAATTGAGAGAATTGATTAAGGGGAGGAGGGATAGCTATGAAGGACGTGGTAATAGTTGCAGCAGCACGAACACCGATCGGATCATATATGGGTTCACTGGCTGAACAACGGTCCCAGGACCTGGCCGCTGTTTCGATGAAGGAAGCCATATCCCGCGCTGGATTTGATTCATCCGCAATAGATATTTGTATATATAGTGAGGCGAAACAGAGTAGTTTCCCAGCCAGCGTTGGCAGGCATGGGTGGCTGTTAGCCGGATTGGCGGAAAATACGGCTGGATTTACTATGAACACTCTATGTGCCGGATCTATTCAGGCCATGATAAGCGGGTTTAATAAAATTGTCTCCGGTGAATACGCGGCGATAATGGCTGGTGGTATCGAGACTAACAGCCAGGCCCAATACTACCTTTTACATCCACGTTATAAATTTGGCCAGGACTTATGTTTTCATGATTCAAAAGTGGAAGTGGAAAAAAATGCTCAGCCGGTAGGAATCTACGGAGAGCTTATGAGCGCTGACATCGCGGATATCATCGCCAGCAATAATGGCTTTACCAGGGGCGTTATCGATAGATATGCCTTTACCGCCAGATCCAGGGCCTGGGATGCAATAAAGAGTGGTTTGCATAAGGAGACTATTGCCTCCATCACCAAGCAAGTCAAAAAGGCTGCAGTTGTAATTGATTCCGATGAAGGAAGCCCAGCAACTACTCTGGATAAGATGTTAGTAACACCGACTATTAGCCAGTGTGGTACAGCGACCGTTGAAAATATCGCCCCCTTGGCTGATGGTTCAGCCAGTATCGTTATGGCGTCTGGTGAAAGAGCCCAGGATTTAGGATGCCATCCTATGGCCAAGATAGTTGGTTTTGGTATAACCGCTGGGAATCCGTCCTTAATAGATAAGACAACCCTCAGGTCCATAGATAAAGCGTTGGCATTTGCCGGTTTGACACTAAAAGACATTGACTTTATTGACCTGCACGAGCCCTCAGCAGCCTATGGTCTAGTAGTATCAAATCAGCTGGGCCCCGATGCGGCGGGAAAAATTAACGTTGAAGGTGGAAGCCTCGGATTTGGACATGCAGGAGCCGCAACCGGTGGAGCTATGGTGGTGAATATGCTGTACCGTTTGCAACGTACCGGTGCCAAATTAGGGTTGGTTAACGTGGGAGCACTGGGTGGTCAGTCATTAACGGTAGTAATAGAAAGATGCAACGTGTGATTTATCGTCTTTTTCGAGAACGCTAAGAAATCTATGAGATAATAGTTCGTAGCATCCTTTCAGGTATGAATTTCGGTAATAGAATTCAAGAATGAAAGGATGTTTCATTAAAATATGCTTTTATTGGCTTATAAAAACTATAAATGGTAACGGTGGATAGGAGGTTGTAAAATGATGTGTCTATTGCTCATATTAGCGGTAATAAGTACATCGGTAATGTTTAATCACTAACTTGCTGAAAAGCAACTTAATACTTATCGACTTCTAACGGTCTATTCGGTTGATATCATTATAACGACGTGCACTTTATATAAGGGAATCCAATAAATTAAAATTCGGAAAACCGCGGAGAG
>CAZYJA010000231.1:0-4369 GCA_964647245.1 uncultured Syntrophomonas sp.
AATTGTTGTTTATTTGCGGGAAATTCTCACACGGTCTGACGTCCCGGTGTAACAATGGAATAATATTCTGGCCGGTGATTCGGTATATATCCCTAATTGGTCTAATACAATATATTACGAAATGGAGTAAACCGTTAGAATCAGCGATTCTCCGAATTTATAGTGTAAGGAGTGGAGACCAATAACTAAAACCCGATGGATAATACTGTTAGTATCGTTGCTTGTGGTAACTGCTTTATTAACCGGTCGAAGCATCAGTCAGTATTATGAAAAAGCGCGGCTGGAACCGGGCATGGAACTACAGACCGCCTTAAATAATATGCTGGGCAGCGAAAGTTTTAGATACAAACTATATTCTGGATTCAGTGTTGACGAACGGAAGGAGGTGATAAGCAGGGTAGAAGGCGAAAAGCAAGCTGGTAATACACATATAAAGGGGGAGATGGTTAACACACCAGTCGATATTTATTATATTAATCGAACCATCTACAATTATGATTCTCAGTCGAAGAAATGGTTGGTCATTGAGAGTGGTACCACTAATTCGGAGGAGTTATTAATTTCGGAATTAAATCCCCTGGCTAATTTCAGGTTTAACAACGTGAACCAAGTAGATAAAGTTGGTTTTGAAATTGTAGATGGCGCGGAATGCCTGGTGGTAAATTGCAGACCTACAGTTGAGAGTCAGTTTATGGAGAACCTGTGGAAAGATTTTGACTACCTTATATGGGTTGACTACCATGATGATATTATTAGGAAAGCAGTATTAACTGCTATTAATAAAAACAATGCCAAGACTAGTCTGGAAGTTCAAGTGGAGTTCTCTGATTTTGGTAAAAAGATAGAGATTACGGCTCCGGATATAAGCTCCCAGAAGAAATGAAGCGAACCTTGGGAAGAAAAACGAGGATCTTATGGGTCCTCGTTTTTTCTTTCGAAATCGTGGATTTTCATAATGACCTCAGGATGGGCTGCAGCAAAATCATTAAATGTTTCTATTCTATTTAGAGTCTCCATACTTAGATGGTGTTCGATTAATTCGGTTTCGGCTAACAGGTTGCTCTTAACCCCCAGGTTCTCGAGAAATTTTTCTACGGCATTATGACGGATCAGCAGGAATTCGCCACAATCTTTGCCTTTATCGGTTAATTGGATGATGCCATATTTCTCATACTTAACATAGTCCATTTGCGATAACTTCTGGGTTACCTTCGAGGCAGACGATGCCTTTACGTTTAGCTGTTTAGCCAGGTTATTGATGCGGATATATCCCTCGGTCAGGCAACATCGGTATATCATCTCCAGATAATCTTCCATACTGGGCGTGAGATTATCCCGACTCTTGTTAAGAATTTCATAACCCCGAACGGTATGGAATTTACGATCATCTATCAAAAGGTCACCTCCCCCTGTCTTACCTTTCCCATAGCATAGTTTGCGGCTGGCCCAGTGGACTCCTAATAGTAACAAGCCGGCTCAATTAGTCATAGTATAAGTCGTGGGAAAAAAAGCTTCTCACAACTTATTGTATGATAAGGTTCATTAAAATTATCACTTTTGGGGGTGTCAATGGTGAGAAGTCTTATTGCATTGCATGATCTGGCGCCGGGCAGCTTTGGCAAGGTCAGAAAACTAACGGCTGAGGGAATACAAAGGCGAAGAATGTTGGATTTAGGTCTTATTTATGATACTAAAATTGAATCACTGAGAAAAAGCCCTTCCGGTGATCCGATAGCTTATGAGATTCGGGGGGCAGTAATCGCACTGCGTTCTGAAGAAGCTTCGCAAATTCTGGTAGAACTTTTAGGAACGGATAAATAAGGTGGTATAAGATATGGGTCTAACCCATCAGTCCACGGGACTGGGTGCGATGAAAGAAATGTTTCGGGTGCAGAAGAATTCACCCGATGATTTAGTTATTGCTTTGACTGGAAACCCTAATACTGGGAAAAGTACGGTCTTTAACGCCCTGACTGGTCTAAACCAGCATACCGGTAACTGGCCGGGCAAAACCGTCACCAATGCTCAGGGAAAATATAACTATAAAGAGAAGAACTATATACTGGTTGACTTGCCCGGCACCTATTCATTAATGGCAAACTCGCTGGAAGAACAAGTAGCCCGGGACTTCATCTGCTTTGGCCGGCCGGATGCCACCGTGGTGGTGACCGATGCGACCAGTCTGGAAAGAAACTTGAATATGGTTTTGCAGGTTATAGAAATAACTAATAACGTGGTGGTTTGTGTCAATCTTTTAGATGAAGCCCGCCGGAAAAATATCCATATTGATTTACCCAAACTTGCTGCCCTGCTGGGGGTTCCGGTTATTGGAACCAATGCCCGAATGGGGGTGGGGTTAAACGAGCTGCAGGAGGCAGTATATAAAGTAGCAGGCGGGAACTCGAGGAATAGTCCTATTGCGATTCATTATGATGAGGTCGTGGAAGACCTGGTGCAAATGCTAGAGCCGACTATCCAGAAACGGATAAAAAGCCAAATTAATAGCCGGTGGGTGGCTCTACGTTTAATTGAGGGTGACATCACTATTCTAGAAGCTTGCCGGGATTATGCGCAATCCGATCTACGGGAGGACGATGTTATTGCTGAGCTGCAGATCCAAGTTGAACAGTATTTAACAAAGAGGCAAATCGAAAGAGATGAACTTAGAGATAGAATAGTTACCGCCATCTTCAGGCTTACAGAAATAATTCGACAAAAGACCGTAGTCTGTGAGAACCAACAATATAATCAGTTTGACCGGCGGGTAGATAATATATTAACTTCCAGATTTTTCGGAATCCCGATTATGATTTTACTCCTCGGTCTGGTATTCTGGATTACCATTAAAGGAGCCAACTACCCTTCGCAAGTGTTAGCCACCGGACTATTTTGGCTGGAGGAACGCTTGACGGAATTTTTCCATTGGATCGGTTGGGCAGATTGGCTGCATGGAGCATTAGTTCTAGGGGTGTATCGCACCCTGGCCTGGGTGGTAGCAGTAATGTTGCCGCCGATGGCCATATTTTTCCCGCTATTCACCATTTTAGAGGACTTGGGATATCTGCCCCGAGTAGCCTTTAATCTGGATAACTATTTTAAGAAAGCGTGCTCCCATGGCAAACAAGCATTAACCATGTGCATGGGATTTGGATGTAATGCAGCCGGGGTAATCGCCTGCCGCATTATTGATTCACCGCGGGAGCGGCTGATCGCAACAATCACCAACAATTTTGTTCCCTGTAATGGACGATTTCCTACCTTGATCGCGCTGGCTACGATTTTCATCGCCGGGACCGCAGGTCACTATCAATCTCTAATCGCCGCCTTGACCATTGTAGCCATAATCATATTAGGGGTGGTAATAACCTTAATAGTATCCCTGATTTTGTCCAAGACTATTTTGAAAGGTTTGCCGTCATCTTTTACCTTGGAACTGCCCCCCTATCGAAAGCCACAGGTGGGTAGGATAATTTTACACTCCATCTATGATCGAACCTTATTTGTTCTGGCCCGGGCGGCTATGATTGCAGCTCCAGCGGGTCTCATTATATGGGTTTTAGCCAACATTCAGGTTGGAGGCGTAAGCCTGATCCAATATGGAGCTAATTTCTTGAACCCTTTCGCTTACTACCTGGGGTTGGATGGGTTTATTCTGATGGCATTCATATTGGGATTTCCGGCCAATGAAATTGTGGTCCCTATCCTTATCATGACCTATATGTCTACCGGCCATATGATTGAATTAGATAACTTACAAGCAATCGGGGATTTGTTTCGGGCTAATGGATGGAATTGGCTGACCGCCGTATGTACTATGCTGTTTTGCCTCAACCATTTCCCCTGTGGAACCACCATGCTTACTATCTATAAAGAGACCCAAAGTAAGAAATGGCCGGTGCTAGCTTTTCTTATTCCTACCATTACCGGTATGGTCTTATGTTTTATAGTAGCGCAAACCGCAAGATGTTTGGGATTGGTTTAACCCCAATATAAAGAAGGCAAGGGAAAGGCGCCCCTTATTAGGCGCCTTAGGAAATAGATTATTCGGCTTTCCTTTTTCCGCATTCCCTACAAAACCAATAGCTGACAATGTGCGTTCCACCCTCATAGAACGGAACTAACCTATGGCCTAAGATAAAACACCTTATCTTTTTTAACATGATACCGCTCCTTTCCTAGAGTGCTTCTGCCTGTCTGTGAATCGGAGTTATCTTCAACCGATATCTACTGGCAGCAAGAATTATCCCCTTACCATAATATGGGTAATGAAGCCAAAAGGTTCCCCAGTGACCAGGGGCGTCTGTTGTTATATAAAATAAAGGTTTAAAGCAGGTTGAAATAATATCCGCATCAGGTTATAATACTGTTT
>CAZYJA010000232.1:0-4365 GCA_964647245.1 uncultured Syntrophomonas sp.
CTGAAAATTCAACCTATGGTTATAGAAAATACGGATAATCATCAAACCGCCTTCACCGTTTCGGTAGACCATTTCACTACCAGTACGGGAATCTCAGCCCATGAAAGAGCGTCTACCATTCAGGCCTTAATTGCTGATAATAGCAAACCGGCTGATTTTAGAAAACCCGGGCACATATTTCCACTTCGATATAGGGAAGGTGGAGTATTAAGGCGGACCGGTCACACTGAAGGCTCGATTGATTTGGCCAAGTTGGCCGGACTATCCCCCGCAACCGTCATATGCGAGATTATGAGTCAAGATGGTACCATGGCCAGAGTCCCTGAATTAATGGAGTTTGCCAAAAATAATAACATTAAAATTGTTACCATAGCAGATTTGATTCAATATAGACGTCGCAACGAAAAACTAATCCTGCGGGTTGATGACACCAAACTGCCCACTCAGTACGGAGATTTTACTGCGGTGGCCTATGAATCGCTATTGGATGGCAAGGATCATCTGGCGCTGGTAAAAGGCGAATGGGATGAGGATGAACCAATCCTCGTACGGGTACATTCCGAGTGTTTGACGGGCGATGTTTTCGGTTCTAATCGCTGCGATTGCGGCGAGCAGCTACAAACTGCCCTGGCCATGATCGAGAATGCCGGCAAAGGAGTATTCCTGTATATGCGCCAGGAGGGACGAGGAATCGGACTGGTTAATAAAATACGGGCCTATAAGCTGCAGGATAATGGTAGAGATACCGTTCAAGCTAATCTCGACCTGGGTTTTCCGGCGGATCTGCGGGATTATGGCATTGGAGCCCAAATTCTGGTTGACCTGGGGGTCAGGAAAATGAGGATGATGACCAATAATCCGAAAAAGATTAAGGGCCTGGAAGGTTATGGTCTGGAAGTAGTGGAACGGGTTCCCATTGAAATGCCCACCCGGGCTGAGAATCGTCGTTATTTACAAACCAAAAAGGATAAAATGGGCCATCTGCTGGCCAGCCTTTAATAGCCATCCCGGAGATTAATTATTATTGAGATTAAGCAAAAATTAAATGCGCCTTGCGCTAAATGGAGGTATATATATGGCAAAGGTATTTGAAGGAAAACTGATAGGGGATAAGCAACGGTTCGGCATAGTTGTGACCAGATTTAATGAATTTATTACTAACAAGCTGCTTTCAGGATGTCTCGACACCTTAACCAGGCATGGGGTGAATACCGATAATATCGACATAGCCTGGGTACCCGGGGCCTTCGAGATTCCCCTGGTAGCCCAGAAGATGGTACAGAAGCAGTATGATGCAGTTATTTGCCTGGGGGCAGTAATCAGGGGGGCAACGCCTCATTTTGACTATGTTGCGGGCGAAGTAACCAAAGGAATAGCCCAGGTAGGACTAACCTCCGGGGTACCGATCATTTTCGGGGTAATCACTACGGATACAATTGAGCAGGCTATAGAAAGAGCTGGAACCAAATCGGGCAATAAGGGCTCCGATGCAGCCTTGACCGCTTTGGAGATGGTTAACTTATTAAATGAGCTATAAATAGTTGTGAGGCCACAGGACCTAACAGCCCTGTGGCCTCACAACATCAAAAAAGGCTAGTGTTGTCAATGGGGACCGTCCGAACTGACCCTGCCATCATCCACTGTTACCAATGACAATTTTCTTTACCAGGTTATTTTCCACTTTGAATAGTACATATTGTTGATCCGAGCCATACATAGCATCATAAATATGGGGTTGGTATTTTACATAGGCTTTGGTATAATTGCGGCCATATTGCTCCAGGACTTTATTGACAGAATCGTTAACCTTTATACCTCGCGCAGTTGCTAAATCACTGACGCCGATATCTATTTTATTCAGAACTTCCTCTTTCCGGGTAAATGTTAGCAGGAAATCCTTATCTTTCGGGCGATACACTCCGCTTCGACCCAGATCACTACCTTCCGGATAAATCTGCAAGGCTTGGGCTCGGGTTGTTTTACCAACCACCACCATCCCAGCTGAGTCGGATATCTGGTAATCAGCTTCATTGAGTATTAGAGGTTGGGCAGGTTTTTCTACTATTACATCGGTATGAATAGTGGAATACCAGGCCCATCCCAAGACAACGGTCACTACAATCAATATTACCATAAGGGACTCTTTTTTATCGCTGTGCCGCAAAAGGCCGCCTCCTTAAAAAACGAACTCTAAATATTCATCCTCTTATTATACGTTGAATCCATCCGGAGGTATAGCAGAAATAAAGCGCAGGTACCAAATGCGTTATTTTTGGTCTCAAGTATAGGAACTCAGGTTATGGTTAACTAATATATAATAAACCCAAGCTTGAAACACAACATTACCAAAATAACAAAATATATCTGGAGGTTTTTTAATGTATAATTTCAATTTTTACAACCCAACCCAAATCATTTTTGGCAAAGATCGTCTGGCTGAACTGGATAAATTGCTGCCCCCAGATGCCAAAGTACTTATGCTTTACGGAGGCGGCAGCATCAAGCAATATGGGACTTTTGACAAAGTGATGACTAATTTGGGTAATCGTACAATTGCAGAATTTGGAGGGATAGAACCTAATCCACAGTATACAACTTTAATGAAAGCAGTAGAAAAGGTTAAAAATGAGCATATCGATTTTTTGCTGGCGGTGGGCGGCGGATCGGTTATGGATGGAACCAAGTTTGTGGCCCTGGCCTCAGCCTACGCAGGTGAAAACGCCGCCGACCTGCTGCTTAACAGGTCCAGCCACCAGCAGGTAAAGAAAACCATACCCATAGGAAACGTGGTTACTCTACCGGCTACGGGGTCGGAAATGAATGCCGGTGGGGTAATAAGCTATGAGAAAGGCAAGCTGGGTTTTAGCAACCAGCTCGTATTTCCAAAGTTCTCCATTCTGGATCCAACCCTTACCTATACCCTGCCTGCTAGTCAGGTTGCTAACGGTATTGTGGATACATTTATTCACACCACTGAGCAGTTTATTACCTTCCCGGCTGAAGGCAGATTTCAGGATCGGGCCTCGGAAGGAATATTATTGACTTTAATTGAGATAGGTAAAAAAACCCTGGATAATCCAACCGATTATGACGCCAGGGCCAATCTGGTATGGTGTTCAACCATGGCCTTGAATGGATTAATTGGGGCTGGAGTTCCGCAGGATTGGACCAGCCATATGATAGGCCATGAATTAACCGCTATGTTTGGCATAGATCATGGCAAGACCCTGGCGATTTTAGCCCCATCGGTATGGACTGTGCTGAAGGAACAAAAACGGGCTAAATTGCTGCAATATGCAGAACGGGTCTGGAATATTACTGAGGGTGATGAGAATAGTCGGATTAATGCAGCTATTAATAAAACCCGCGATTTCTTCGAGAGTTTGGGGGTTAAAACCCATTTGGCCGATTATGGGGTTACTGCTGATAGAATAGGGGATTTGATTAAAGCTCTAGAGAATCATCGGATGACGAAATTATCGGAAACCAGAGCGGTTACTTTAGAAGTAAGCCGCAAGATTCTGGAAGGTGCTATGTAATTAACATAGTTGAATAATGTTGGAAGTCGGGCTGAAAAAGCAAGATTACAATATAGCGAAAAACGAGAATAGCGCTTGACTATTAATCGTTTGTATACTAGAATAATTCTGGTGCTGATATGAATCCAAATGAGTTGGACTTCAAATCTGCATTATGCGGTAGTGGCGGAATCGGCAGACGCGCTAGATTCAGGTTCTAGTGGGGGCAACTTCGTGGAGGTTCAAGTCCTCTCTACCGCACCATGGATAATACGGGAGGTTTAAGCCTCCCTTAATTATTTTCTGGGAGATGAAAGTAGGCTTTGTTAGTGCCTGAGTGCAAAAATAGTGCAAAATATTTTTATTTATTGGTATGCTCTGGAGAAATAACTACTTAATTGCTCGCCAATTAAAAAAATAATAACCTGCCTAAAGTGACGGGTTTTAAGTGTTAGCTAACTTCAAAACTGTACCCGCTGCTCGGATCCGTCACCCCAACATTTTATCCAATGCTTTGGCAAAGCTTTTAGTAGAAGTATCAATCACCGTATCGTACTCCATATCATGTAATTGTTCAAAAACCCGCTCAAATATTGCATCGAGATCCTTCCCCATAATATCGATATCTTTATTAAAAGAATACCGGGTACAATCAGCGTTCTGTAAAACCGCCTGCCAGATAGTGCTGCACTCATCCTTTAGCTCCATTAAAATCAAACCCATCGTGCCGTCCAATTCCTCGATTCTTTCGTGAGCGTCAACGTAGATACTTTCACCATGGGAGGCCGGATCAGTCCACGCAGCAGTATGGTAATGTTCCATGGCTTCATCATAAATTTCGCAGGCG
>CAZYJA010000233.1:0-4360 GCA_964647245.1 uncultured Syntrophomonas sp.
GCAGACCCTTAGTTATTAAAACTATTTCTTAAATAACTTGGGGTCAGACCCCGAGTTATGCATAAGCTCATCGATTATCTTGCGTACCGATTCAACTGTGCCGGCCGCCTTCCAATACTCCATGCGCACCGGTCCAATCAGGCCGATTTTGCCCATTTCACCGGCGGTCCGATAGCCCGAAAACACCAAGCTCATTTCCTTGATGTCCTCAGCCTTATTTTCCTGACCGATTCGAATATCTACCCCTTCTCTGGTCTGTTCCGGCAGAACTTCTTTGAGTGGGCCATCTTCCTCAAACAGAGTGAGTATGCGTCTTAATTTATCCAAATCCTTAAATTCAGGTTCCTTAAGGATATTTAAGGCTCCGCTGATCACCACTTTTTCATCGTGGGGACTATCCAAAAGACTATCCAGGGCTTCCAGGGACTTATCAATGACCTGGCGGCGGCTCTTAAGCTCGTCGCGTAAACTTTGTAAATCCCCGCGCTGAACTTCACTTAATTTCCGGCCTCGAAAGGCTCGGTTGAACAGATCCCCAATGGCCTGTAAATCGCGGGCCTTTATTGACCTTGGAATTGAGATTTTGCGGTGCATAATGATACCGATGTCAGTAACTACCAACACTAATGCCTGCCCCTCCTGAATAGGAACCAGCTGCAAAGATTGGAACTGGCTAAACTTGATTGACGGTACGATAATAAAGGAAGCATAGTTGGTCACTTGGGACAGAAAATGCCCGATCCCCTGCACCACATCATTCCATTCCTGGATGCTGTCCTCCAAGAGCTTATGCAGAACCTCAATTTGCTCTTCACTGGGGTTCTCATTCTCCATCATACAGTCCACATAGTAGCGAAACCCTTTTTCGGAAGGGATTCTGCCCGCAGAAGTATGGGGCTGCTCCAAATATCCCATGTCCTCCAGATCAGCCATTTCATTTCTGACCGTAGCTGCACTCACATTTAAAGTATGTTTTCTGACCACAGCCCTGGAACCTACGGGTTCAGCGGTCGCCACGTAGTCTTTGATGACTGACTCCAGTATTAGCCTTTTTCTCTCATCCAATATCATATTTTTCACCTGCTTTGTTAGCACTCTCTCGTAATGAGTGCTAATCAGCGTTTCTTAAAAAATATCACCTGTGGAATCCTTTGTCAAGCATTTCTATCCAGCTATAAATTGCCGAAAAACCTGATTGGAAAGGAAATAGGCATTAGGGGTCAGACAAATCTTATCATCACCAATTTCTAAAAGCCCCTCTGCCTGGCAGGTTTGTATGGGGATCTGGTAGTCTTCCATAATATCAATGCCGAATCTTTTTAAAAAATCTCCCCGGTTAATCCCACCCGTCAACCGCAAGCCCAAAATTATCGCATCTGCCACCTGTTGGCGGGGCGTCATGGTTTCCAATATCTCCACCTGGGCGGGACGGTCACTAAGCATAGATTCTATATAATGGTAGACCTTGGCCTGGTTAAGGACTCTTTGGCTATCTATAAAACTCACTGCTCCACTGCCGATACCCAAATATTCTTGGGCCTGCCAATAAATCAGGTTGTGCCGGCATTCATAGCCGGGTCTGGCAAAATTGGATATTTCATAATGATGATATCCCTGCTGAATAAGAAAATCCACTGTAGTATAGTATAACTTGGATTCCAGTTCATCATCCAAAAGATTTACGACCCCTCTTTTCACTTTCTGACCCATAGGGGTGGATTCGTCGAGTTGTAACAAGTAGGTGGAAATATGCTGAGGATTAAATTTCATAGCTGCAGACAGGGTCGTCAGCCAAGCAGATAAGCTATGCCCGGGCAATCCGTACATAAGGTCAATATTAATATTGGTGAAGCCGGCCTTTATAACATCCCTCAGGGCGGCCGCTGCCTCACCCCCGCTATGCAACCGACCCAGGGTTCGCAGTTCGCTGTCCGCAAAACTCTGAACCCCTACTGACAGGCGATTAATCCCGGCCGCTCGCAAACCTTGCAAATCTTTAAGACTAACTGTGGCCGGATTCACTTCCATGGATAGCTCCGGAGCGCTGCCGACTTGATAAGCTGCCAATACCGTGTCGATAATCCGGTCCACCTGGCGAGGCAAGAGCAAGCTCGGAGTGCCTCCCCCCAAAAAAACACTGGCCACTGGACAACTTATTGATGAAGCCCGGCTCTGTAACTCAACTATCACACTGCGTGTATAATTTTCCAGCAGGTCGGGATCCTGCAGGGGCAATGAATAAAAATCGCAATAGTCGCACTTATGGAGACAAAATGGAACATGAATATATATGCCTATCGGCTCCGAGCTATTTGTCACTATCTATTTCCATAACCGTCATGAACGCATCCCGGGGAACCTCCACATGGCCGATCTGTTTCATGCGCTTCTTGCCTTCCTTTTGCTTTTCCAAAAGCTTCTTTTTTCTGGTGATATCGCCGCCATAACACTTGGCCAGGACGTCTTTGCGCATGGCCTTGACACTTTCCCGGGCAATTATTCTATTGCCAATCGAAGCCTGAATGGCTACTTCATACATTTGCCGCGGAATAATCTTCCGCAGCCGTTCCACCAGGCCGCGGGCTCGATAGTAAGCTTTATCTTTATGAGCGATAGAACTCAAAGCATCCACCGTCTCACCATTTAGCATAATGTCGAGTTTTACCAAATCAGACACTTGATCATCACGGACTTCATAGTCCAGAGACGCATAGCCCCGGGTTCTCGATTTCAGACCGTCAAAGAAATCAAATAGAATTTCCGCCAAGGGAAGATTATAGCTAATCATAACCCGATGGGGAGTAAGATACTCCATATTAATGAAGCTGCCCCGTTTTTCCTGGCAAAGCTCCATTACGGTGCCGACATAGTCGTTGGGAACCATAATACTAGCTTTCACATAGGGCTCCATTACTTTATCAATACGCTGTGGATCCGGCCAGCGGCTCGGATTTTGCACCGTGATCTCGGTTTTATCTGTTAGCAGGATACGATAAATTACACTAGGGGCGGTAGCCATCAAGGATAGATCATATTCCCGCTCCAATCGCTCGCGTACGATTTCCAAATGCAAAAGCCCCAAAAATCCACAACGGAAGCCCAATCCCAAGGCATCTGATGACTCCGGCTCGTAGATTAAGGAAGAGTCATTTAGCTTTAACTTCTCCAGGGCATCCCGTAGTCTCTCGAAATCACTGTTATCCATCGGAAACAAGCCGCAGTAAACCACCGGCTTGACTTCCTGGTAGCCTTCCAGAGGCTTGGCAGCCGGGCGGGCAGCTCCGGTTATGGTGTCTCCTACCTTGGTGTCCGCCACATTTTTAATAGCCGCAGCCAGATAGCCTACTTCCCCCGCTTTTAAACTATCCACCGTGGTCATAAATGGCGAGAGAACTCCAATCTCCGTAACTTCGAAATCCTTACCCGTGAACATCATACGAATCATATCGCCTTTACGCAAAACCCCGGAATCAATCCGGATGTAGGATATAGCCCCTTTGTAAGAATCAAAATAAGAATCGAAAATCAAGGCCCGCAGTTCGCTTTCTTCGTCGCCTCGCGGGGCCGGTATTTTTGCCACGATAGCCTCCAGGACTTCTTCGATGCCGGTACCCAATTTCGCGGAAATAGGTATAATTTCATTGTGGTCAAGTCCCAGTACGTCTTCCATTTCCTGTTTGACAGCTTCCGGTTCCGCCCCCGGCAAATCTATCTTATTAACCACGCCGATTATTTCCAGGTTTAAATCCATCGCCATATAGACATTGGCCAGGGTCTGAGCCTCGATGCCCTGCGAAGCATCAACCACCAGTAGCGCCCCTTCACAGGCCGCCAGGCTTCTGGAAACCTCATAAGAGAAATCCACATGGCCGGGAGTGTCGATAAGATTTAATATATAGGTTTGTCCATCCCGGGCCTTATAGTTAAGACGAACCGGCTGTAACTTGATGGTTATACCCTTTTCGCGTTCCAAGTCCATTTTATCGAGGAATTGATCGCGCATTTCCCGGGCTGCCAGAGCGCCGGTAAATTGCAATAGACGATCCGCCAGGGTAGACTTGCCATGATCTATATGCGCAATGATGCTAAAATTTCTTATTTTGTCCCGCAAATTGACCCCTCCAAATTTCTTAGCTGGCGAGCCAGCAAATGGTCGCCCTTCATTATACCCTATTGATAGGGTCATCATCAATCTAAGCTAGGCTTAAGCAATAGACCCGCTAAATCTTTTCTGGTTCAGGCCCGACTGATCATTCAAAAATCCCCGCAACTTTGATATGATAGATGAAGAAATGAGAGAGTATTTCCTGAGTTTTGCAGTAACAATGGATAAAAAATACCCGTTAGCCCATTATTTACA
>CAZYJA010000234.1:0-4360 GCA_964647245.1 uncultured Syntrophomonas sp.
TTCCCAACCAAGACCCCAGGCAGAGAGCGCCGGTGATTCCCAATTGTCTTCCACCAACCTGATATCATGCTGGTCGGGATCAATACCCAGATTGCGCAAGCTCTCCATATACAGCTCAATTACGTTATCCGGAGAGGGTTTGATTATTACCTGGAACTGATAATAATGCTGCAAACGGTTGGGGTTTTCTCCGTATCTGCCGTCCGTAGGTCGGCGCGAAGGCTCCACATAGGCTACTTTCCATGGCTCCGGACCCAGCGAACGCAAGAATGTGGCGGGATTCATAGTACCCGCACCCTTCTCCATATCATAGGGCTGTTGAATAATGCAACCCTGTTTGCTCCAGAAATCCTGCAGGTTCATTATTATTTCCTGAAAATTCATCTCCATCAACCTCCAATTAAAAATAGAAAAAGCCCGTAACCTAACAGGGACGGGATTAACCCGCGGTTCCACCCTGATTGGCACGTGGCCCACCTCTTGAACACCTTTCATACTCCGAAGCGCCTTCAGACATTACCTTTACCGGTTCGCAGCTTCCCGGCTCTCTGCGAGGGACTGTAAAGAAATAAACTAGTCATTTACACCGGTCTTTTTCGCGTTATACTTCGTTCTCAAAACGCGGTAATACCTCCAGTATTAACACGTTTTGCAACATTATTGGCGACCGCTAGGGAACACCAGTAGTGCCCGGAGGGTGACGCCTTGTCTAACACAAAAAATCCTCGGCGTATTCCGCCTTATTTATTCCTTTACAGTCCCCAAAAGGCAAGTTGTCCTACTACTCTTCATCATTGTGGGGGATTATCAACACTATGGTAAAATCCCCAGTATTAAATTATCAATAGTTTAGCAACTTAAACCCAGCCTTGTCAATTGGAAAGCACGGCTTGTTTCAGCCACCGGATCGTATTCTTCACCTTAAATCGCCGTTCCAGGTGGTACTCCAGGTACCGTTCCAAAAAGAACTCCACCTGCTGCATGGCTCGGGGTGATCCCTTAACCCGCTGTATGGTTTGCAGCTTGCCACCACACAGCAGTTTTATCAGGGCGATACTTTCTCCTCCCAGTACAATCACCGCATCCCCTGATCTGGTACAGGCCGTACATAACAAGCCACCTTCAGCCAGGCTGAAATGAAAACCGCTAAATTCCCGCGAACCGCAAAGGACGCATTGGTCCAGAACCGGCTGGTAGCCCAGATTAACCAATAACATGCTTTCAAAGTACCGCACCAGCATCAGATTTAAGCCCTGCTCATTAATGAGTTCCAAAACCTCCAGGACCGTAGTGTATAAACCGGGCAGGGGAGCCCGTTCCAAGAGACTTTTATCAATCAGTTCCATAATATACATCGAGTACAGGGTCCTATTAATATCCTCCCGAGAATTACCAAAAAAATCGATTATCTTCCCCTGGGTAATCAGATCCATTTCCCGGCCCCGGTTAAAATACAGCAAGGAGTGACAAAAAGGTTGCACACAACCCCGTAAACTACTCTTGGCCTTTTTTACTCCTTTGGCTACTGCTGTTATTTTGCCCTCTTTTTCCGAAAATATCGTAAGTAATTGGTCACTTTCACGCAGATCTCTACTTCTTAGGATTATGGAGCGGCTTTGGTAATACATAAATTCTCCTCAATAAGCGAAGTGAATAATTGCGGTGCCTGGCACCACTTATTGTCCCAATAAGTGGTGCCAGGCACCGCAATTATTCACTTCGCTTATGCTCCTCTATTAAAATCGCTGCTCTGCTGGTGCCCAGTCTTGCTACTCCCGCCTCCAGCAGTTGCAGCGCAAAATTCAGGTCTTTGATTCCACCGGAAGCTTTTATTTTTAATTGTTCCGATTTATGGCCATTAATTATTTCGATGTCTTTCATCGTTACTCCCCGTTGGGAAAATCCGGTGGAGGTCTTAATATAATCAGCGCCTGTCTCACCTAGGTAAATAGTCATCATGGCCAGCTCCGTTTCCGTCAGCAAAGCAGTCTCCACAATAACTTTTAATACAAAATCCCGCTCCTGCTTGAGTGCCTGTACCGCATTAATTTCGCGAATAACCGTATCATAGTCCTCGTCTTTGACTGCTCCGATATTTATAACCATATCAAGTTCGTCCGCTCCCGCCTCCAATGCCTGGGAGGCCGCGTAAACTTTCGCGGACAAACCATCTGCTCCTAACGGAAACCCAATTACCGTGCACAGCTTAACCGCACTTTCAGCCAATAGCCTTTTGGCCAGTACTAATCGGTAGGGATGTATACAAACAGCAGCCATTTTATATAAGGCTGCCTCCATGCATAACTGCCGTATATCGATCTCACTGGCCTCCGGTCTAAGATTGGTACTGTCCAAATAAGAGGCTAAATCCATTCTTCTCACTCCCGTCTATGGATAATGGACAACGACACACCTTCCGCGAAAAACCTTGGCAGTAACCAAATGTTGGATCATTAGTACCCGCAGGATGAAAGGCTCGAAAGGAGGGAATGTCGCTTAGAATGCTGCAGAAATATCTACGTCTATATGATTCCGCCCTGGGGGACATTCCTTCGCAGAAGGTGTGTCCCCCTACATTATTGGTGTGTCCCCCTACCTTATATATGATAGCCCAGCTGGCTGAGATTAGATTCACTATCCCGCCAGTTTTTCTTTACTTTGACCCACAAGTCGAGATAAACCGGAGACTCCAACATTTGTTCAATATCGACCCGCGAGTGCTCGCCAATCTGTTTTAACATTTGTCCCTTTTTGCCAATTATAATACCCTTCTGAGAGTCTCGCTCCGTATTAATGACTGCTCTAACATATACCTTACCAGTGCCCTGATTTTTAAACTCTTCAACTTCCACCGCCAGGGAATGCGGAACTTCATCCCGGGTTAGGATTAAAGCCTTTTCTCTGATTAATTCAGCCACAATAAAAGATATCGGTTGGTCAGTCAGATCGTCTTCGGAGTAATAAAGAGGACCTTCTGGTAAATGTTCATAGGTTGTATCCAGCAGCACATCCAGATTGGTACTTTTAAATGCAGAAATGGTTACAAGTTTAGTGAAATTCATCTGATTGCAAAAAGGCTTAATAAACTCCTTTAGCTCTTCCTCGTGAACCAAATCAATCTTATTTACTACCAGGAATACGGGAACTTCAGCTTTCTTGAGCTGATCTATGATAAACTGCTCCCCCCCACCAAAAGGTTTGGTCGCGTCAGTCATATAAAAAATAATATCGACTTCATTCATACTCCGGGTTGATACCTTGAGCATATACTCCCCCAGCAGGTGTTTGGGCTTGTGCATACCAGGAGTATCCACAAAAATGATCTGTCCCCGTTCAGAAGTTAGGACTCCTTGAATTCTGGTTCGGGTAGTCT
This sequence comes from uncultured Syntrophomonas sp., assembly GCA_964647245.1. Lineage (GTDB taxonomy): Bacteria > Bacillota > Syntrophomonadia > Syntrophomonadales > Syntrophomonadaceae > PHAA01. The sequence goes on from CAZYJA010000234.1 coordinate 3,374, forward strand.
GAGGCTTTTCGGAAACGATCGCTATTTTAGCCCCAATAAGGGTATTGATCAAAGTCGATTTGCCCACATTGGGCCTACCAACAATACTTACAAATCCAGATTTCACTATTATTTAACCCTCCCGCTCCTAGTATCTATAGAAAAAACCTGAGGTAACAAATCACCCAGATAATATTCCCTAAAATCATCATTTTCGTTGACGGCAACTATCCTGATATGGGTGGAGAATTCTGCCAATACCTGCAGGCAAGCTCCACAGGGATATAAATAATCACGCCCGCTGCCCACCACAGCGATAGCCTGAAATTTAAGTTCGCCGGCAGTTACAGCCTTAAATACTGCAATCCTTTCCGCACAAACCGTTAGGCCATAGGAAGCATTCTCCACGTTAGCTCCGGAATAAACGTTTCCCGCCTCGGTTAATAAGGCGGCCCCCACTTTAAAACCAGAATAAGGAGCATAGGCGAATTTTTGTGCTTCCCGGGCTAGAGTTACCAGATTAACCAAGTTCATATCACAATTACCCCTTACAATTTCGAGATTATTTGCATTAGATAAGGTCCGAAAACCAGCACCCCAATGATTACTGCATTGATAGCAGTGAGGAGCACCCCACCGGCAGCGAGATCTTTGGCCAGTTTCGCCAGCGGATGGGTTTCTTCAGTAACCAGATCTATGGTTCTCTCAATAGCTGTATTAATGGTCTCCGCAAATAGAACCATAAATATGGTAAATACTAGTATAACCCATTCCATCCGGTTTATGCCCAACCCCAAGGCCAAACCTGTCGCGGCGATTGCCGCTATTAGATGATATTTCATGTTCCTGCCGCTGGCTACCGAATAAATGATCCCCTGTATCGCACAGGAGAAACTCCGTCTGAATCTCTCTATTGGCACGTTCTACCTTTCCAATTTCACGCTTCGCAAAATTTTCTCCTGTAACTCCAGCATTACTTTTTCCTCATCCTCGGTTTCATGATCAAAC
>CAZYJA010000235.1:0-4337 GCA_964647245.1 uncultured Syntrophomonas sp.
GTTTAAACCATTGCTTGATGCGACTGCGCGCTGACGAGGTTTTCACAAAATTCAGCCATCCGCGGGTAGGTCCACTGGAATTCTTGGAAGTAATTATCTCTACAATATCGCCATTGCTAAGCTGATAATCGAGCGGAACAATGCGCCCGTTAACCCGAGCTCCGGTGCATTTATGTCCCACCTCGGTATGAACCCGGTAGGCAAAATCGACCGGGCAGCTTCCCTTGGGAAGCTCAATAACCGCTCCCTTGGGAGTGAAAATAAAGACGGTATCATCAAAAAGGTCGGTTTTCAGCGATTCCATAAACTCCGAATTGTCATTTACATCCTGCTGCCATTCCAGGATACGTCGCAGCCAGGCTAGCTTCTCATCGAACTTCTTGTCACGTTCCCGGGGACTGCCTGCTTCTTTATAATGCCAATGAGCAGCGATACCTGATTCGGCAATGGCATGCATCTCCCAGGTGCGAATCTGAACTTCAAAGGGTTCGCCCCCCTGGCCAATCAAAGTGGTATGCAGGGACTGATACATATTCGGCTTGGGTGTGGCAATATAGTCTTTAAAGCGACCGGGCAGCGGTTTCCATATTGTGTGGATGATACCTAGGACTCCATAACAGGCGGGAACATTATCCACAACTACACGAATAGCTATTTTATCATATATCTCATCGATAGGTTTATTCTGCTTCAGCATTTTTTTATAGATACTGTAAATATTTTTGGGACGTCCGGCAATGTCGCCCTGAATCCCTATCTGCTCAAGCCCGTCTTGTATTTGTTTGATTAGAGCGTGCACATACTCTTCTCTTTCTTTACGTTTGGTCTTAAGCCGTTTAGCTACTTCGTGGTACATTTCTGGTTCCAGATAGGAAAAGGCTAAATCCTCCAGTTCCCATTTGAACTTAAATACTCCCAATCGGTGGGCCAAAGGTGCAAAAATATCCATGGTTTCCCGGGATATTTCCCTTTGTTTCGGTTCTGATTGATAGTTAAGGGTCCGCATGTTGTGCAGGCGATCCGCCAACTTAATCAAAACCACTCTGATGTCCTTGGCCATAGCCAGGAACATTTTACGCAGATTTTCTGCCTGCGCTTCCTCGCGAGATTTAAAGTCAATCCGACTGAGTTTGGTAACTCCGTCTACCAAGAGAGCTATTTCGGCCCCAAACTCATCTTCCAGATTTTGATAACTAAAGTCGGTATCTTCAATGACATCATGCAAAAGAGCCGCACAGATGGAGGCGCTGTCCATTTCAATGCGAGTTAAAACTAAGGCCACTTCAACCGGATGAATTATATACGGTTCACCAGATATCCTTTTTTGATCGCCATGCGCAGTAACCGCATAATTATATGCTTTCGCAATTAAGTTAAAGTTTGCTTTGGGATCATATTCTTTTACTCGATCCAATATTGTTTGGGGCCCCATATATATCACCATGCCAAATATTTATTTAGTTCCATCTCCCATTCTGCCAGAACCCGCTTTTCAGCCAGCCCCTCCAGGAAATAGGGCGAATTGCATATACTGCTACTTATCTTGTCTAAGCCAATGGAGTTTATTGCCATAATACTACCGCTTTTCTCCATTCGACACAAGCCCAAATCACCCCAGACCCGCATTATTGCTTGCATTTCCATCCGTGAATAAGCCTGCCCCAACCCGGCGCTGATTTTACCTGCCAGACTATCAATATTTTCCGATCGCAGCTTCTGTCGGTTTTGTACATAGAAGGTCAGCACGGCTTGAATTTTATCTGCCCCCGGATACAATCGATCTAATATGACTCGATTGTGTTTAATACTGGTACTATCAAAGGCTATGCCAACTTTCTTTTCGTTATTAGGCGACCAACATTCATTAAATGGTTCCAATTCGTAACGGCCCATAGGCGAATCAGCCAGAATCACTTCATTGATTCCACCAATACCGGGGTATCCCGAGGTATGAGTACCATCACTCACCAATATACCGCTGGCAAGGCCCATAAAATCCCGGCGTGCCGCCCGCCGCTGCCGCATATCAGTCAGTCCTGCTTCAACTTGCATCTCTGGATAATCGTGCCGCAACATGTTTATTGTCTTCGTTAAATTGGCATACAGTAAGGCCCGATTACCATTCAGGGGCGCATTGGTCCGATAAAGGACGTAGTTATGGCCGGAAACTATATTTTCAATCTCGTAATGGGCTGGATTTGATATTATATGGTCGGTCTGGGCCATTGGCCACAAGCGGAGGATATATTCAAGGCCAGGGGGCAGATCGAATTTATTGTGGTAATACTGCATAAACGACTCGGTGGTGACGAATACCTTATCGACTCCCCGCGTAAGTTGATCCTGACCCCAGGCTCTTTCTTCCAGGCTAAGCTGTCCATGTAGGAAGTGTAAATTCTGTCGGCCCAGAAAATATTCCAGCACTGGCTGATGTTTGGTCAAACTGCGGTAAGCTGGATAAATGAAAAGAACCGGACGTTTTTGGCGTAAATCTTCAACCGCCCGCCTAATAGCCCGTATTAGACCCCTTGAACTTTCATCTCCCCCAACCGTATCCGGAGTAATTGAAGCTTTCAAATCTTTAATTTTCAGCTGTAGCCTTTTTATCCCCCGAAACTCATTGACATCGAGTTCAAAAAGCAAATCCTGACTGGATTGCTGCAAAGGATAATCAACTATATCTGAGCGATTGAAAGCAATTGCCTCAATATTGTTTAATCCCGCTTGAAATTTCAGATGAGCCCGATTATTGCCTACCCATAATGGATTGTTTATCGCTGTGGCTCGTAAAGCAAAGTGCGGGGCGGGATTGCCTTCGCCGAAAGGTCGCAGTAATTCTATCTCTTCTATAAGCTGATATTGGATGTCATCTTCATCCAAGTCCATATCTACTCTAAAGGTTTTAGGTCGGTTAAGCGCAAATGGACCATTGCCCCCATACTGGCTAAGTGCCTTTTTAAACTCATCCAGCTGATCCCGGTTGATGGTTAGCCCGGCCGCCATCTTATGGCCGCCAAATTGTAATAAGAAGCCACTGACAGACTGCAGGGCTTGGTGAAGATCAATACCAGCCACACTCCGGGCCGAACCGCGGCCTGTGTTCCCCTCCCAGGCTATGACAATGGCGGGCCGATTGTATAAATCCGCCAAACGGGAAGCCACTATGCCTATGACCCCCTGGTGCCAGCCCTCGCCTCCCACCACCAAGAATCCGGTCTCGGGCAACTTCATGGCTTTATTTACTTCAGCCACAGCGGCTTGAAAAATGCCTTCCTCGATAAGCCTGCGCTCATTATTCAGGTTGTCCAGCAGAATTGCCAGCTCAGCTGCAGCCTGTTCATCGTGGCTATCCAACAATTCGATACTGGTGCGGGCTGATCCCAAACGACCAGCTGAATTTAAGCGAGGTCCGAGTACAAACCCTAACTGCCAGCTTTGGATGGGTTTGCCCTCTAGCCCGGCTGCCCGTATAAGTGCCCGGAGCCCGATACGTTTGGTCTTTTCCAAAACCTTAAGGCCATTTTTAACCAGAATTCGGTTTTCATCCAATAATGGGACAATATCAGCCACTGTAGCCAAGGCTACCAGATCCAGCCATTGATATATTTCATCATTAGATATGCTGCCGGCCCCCAATGCACAGGCCAGTTTAAAAGCTACGCCTACTCCCGCCAGGTTAGACAGCGCTTTGATGGCATCATTTTTAGGGTTGATAACTGCCCAGGCGGGAGGTTGAATCGGCGGGGGAGTATGATGATCGGTAATAATTACATCCATTCCCAAATTGATCGCCCATTCAGTCTCCTCAACCGCACTAATGCCACAATCCACCGTAATTAGCAACTGACACCCATTCTGAGCCAATGTTGTTAAAGCTTCCTTATTTAAACCATAACCTTCACTAAAGCGATCCGGTACATAGTAATCAACCTGGCACCCCAGACGACTCAAACACTCCTTCAGGAGGACAATACTGCAAATCCCGTCCACATCATAATCCCCGTAAATCACTACCTTTTCTTGTCTGCCAATAGCTCGTCTAATCCTTTCCACCGATTTTGCCATACCTCGCATAGCCATAGGATCAGTTAGATTATTTAGACTAGTATCCAGAAAGCTACGGGCTTCAGCCGCACTCAGCATACCCCTTTGGACCAGCAAACGGGAGGCTACCATGGAAATCCCCAGTTGCTGGTGAATTTCTGCAGCCGTAGCTTCATTAAAATCTTGTATTTCCCATATTTTGTCCAAGACGGTCTCTCCTCCCCCAAGGTTCGTACCTTTCCCATAATATCATGCACTAACGTTTATTCCAACCGGTCGGAGGTGAATTCCTG
>CAZYJA010000236.1:0-4322 GCA_964647245.1 uncultured Syntrophomonas sp.
GCCGATGGTACTGCATTTTATGTGGGAGAGTAGGTCGTTGCCAGGAATTTATTTTATTAACTAGAAGTTCTCCTTACGGAGAGCTTTTTTGTGTATAAACCGGGACATAAACATCATCACAGAAAATAGCTTTCCTGAAAAATTTAGAAGGTCATTAAAAGTACGGGATGGAATAAAAATACTGAGGAAATCAGAGCCTAGTTTTTTCTATATGTTTCCTTACTCACTTAGGATAAGAGTAGGGGAACATATTTTATTATTACTAGTGTTAATGCGATGTGCTATTATGCATATGGCTGTAACCTAACTTTCCGGAATTTTGTGGGGAGATAGAAAGAATGATTAAACTGCCCATAAGGCAATTGGTTGAATTAATAATGCGTTGTGGAGACATAGACAGTAGATTTGTTTCAAAGGATAGAATGCTTGAAGGAGCCAAAGCCCATCGTGCCTTGCAAAAGAACAATTGTGAACTATATGAGGACTATCGAAGCGAGGTATTATTATCTGCAGAGTACTATTATAATGGCATAAATTACACCCTTGAAGGGCGTGCTGACGGCATTTTTTGCCACAATGGCAGCTATACGATTGAAGAGATAAAAACAACGGTGCTGCCTATGAGTTTAATCCATGAGGAGTTAAATATTTCCCATTGGGCGCAAGCGAAATGTTATGCTTATATTTTTGCTCTCCAGAGTAATTTACCAGAAATACTGGTTCAACTCACCTATTTCAATTTGGAAACCAAGGAATCAAAAAAATTTATAAAAAATTATGAAATCAAGCAACTAAAAGATTTCTTACGTGTCCTTATTGAGAAATATTCCGTATGGGCAAGCTTTTCATCGGGGTGGGAAAAGCTGCGTGATAATTCAATTAAAACGCTTCAGTTTCCTTTCCCCGCTTACCGCAAAGGGCAGAGAGAACTTGCAGTATCTGCTTATAGAACGATAGTCAGCCGGAGAAAACTGTTTATACAGGCACCGACCGGGACGGGAAAAACAATATCTGTTCTATTTCCCGCCATCAAAGCAATTGGGGAGGGCAAAACATCTAAAATATTCTACCTTACGGCAAAAACAATTACCCGCCAGGTGGCGGAAGAGGCCTTTGCGAAAATGCGTCAGGGTGGACTTAAAATGAAGACACTGACCCTGACCGCCAAAGAAAAAATATGCTTTTGTGAAAAGCCTATGTGTCATCCCGAGTATTGCAAATATGCCCAGGGGCATTACGACCGCGTCAATGACGCTATTATAGACACGCTACAAGCATGTGATGATATTCCAAGAAACGTGATTGAACAATATGCCCAAAAGCACATGGTGTGCCCATTTGAATTATCTCTCGATATTTCGCTTTTAGTAGACTGCATTATTTGCGACTACAACTATGTTTTTGATCCCAGAGCGTACCTTAGACGCTTTTTTGCCGACAGCCAAGGCGACTATGTTTTCCTGATTGACGAAGCTCACAATCTTGTCGACCGGTCGAGAGAAATGTTTTCAGCTCAGCTTTTTAAAACTGATTTTTATAAGGTCAAAAAAGAGTATAAGGGCAGGAATAAGGCGTTAGACAAAATTATGAACCGCATCAATAAATTTATGATTGATTTGCGCAAGCAGTGCGGTGAACGGGGATACTTCATCACAGCCGAAAAGCATGAGGATTTCGTAAACCTGGTCGATAAATATATAGCAATATGCGAAGTGATGCTTAAGGAAAACAGGAAGTTGAGCGAAGACAACAATTTTCTGCAGCTCTATTTTGATTCGTTGGGGTTTATGTCAATAGCTGATGTTTATGATGGACGATACGTGACCTTGGTAGAAACGCAGCGGGACGAAGTGAGGTTAAAGTTGTTTTGCCTGGACCCGTCATTTCTTCTGGGAGAGGCTTTAAAGCGAGGTGCTTCAGCAATTTTGTTTTCGGCCACGCTGTCTCCACCTGCTTATTTTCACAGGATACTCGGCGGGGGAGTGGAGGATAAGATACTAGCTCTTAATTCCCCATTTGACCATCGGAATCTTTGCGTTATGATTGCTGACCAAGTATCTACCAAGTATAACAACCGGGAACAAAGCCGACTTGATATAGTCCGTCTCATTGGTTCTTTTGTTTCGCGCAAAACCGGAAATTATATAGTATACTTTCCATCCTATAAGTATATGAACGATGTTTTTGAAGAATTCATAGCGTCATTTCCTGATATAATTGCCGTAGAACAGGGAACAGCTATGTCAGAGGAACAGCGGGAAGAGTTTTTAACCTGTTTCATTGACAATCCACCAAAGACATATGTAGCATTTTGCGTGCTCGGTGGAATATTTTCTGAAGGAATAGACCTGAAAGGAAGCAGACTTATTGGGGCAGTAGTTGTGAGTGTTGGGTTGCCCCAAATAAGTATTCAGCAAAATATCATTAGGGATTATTTTAACCGTAAGAATGGCTTGGGATACGAATATGCATATATGTATCCCGGGATGAACAAGGTCTTACAAGCCGCAGGCCGGGTTATTCGATGTGAAAGCGATATTGGAGCAGTATTACTTATTGACGAACGGTATAGCAAGGAATATTTGCCACTATTGCCAAAGTATTGGTGCTTAATAAGAAACATAAAGGATAGTGAAAGTCTTGAGCAAGCCCTGGAATCTTTTTGGTGCACAGAGCCAATATGAGCAATTATGATTTCTGACCCTAGCTACCATGCCTTTTACTATACCACTAGTAGTTTTCCAAGAGAACTTCGGAGAATTATTAGCCCGGCGTGAAAAAAGCCACGGGGACGTTTGCTTTGGCACCGATGATGTCAAACCAAACGTCCCCGTGGCTTTTTTCGGAAATAAATTAAATAATTTCTCCTGGGAGAGCTTTTTTGTGTCCATTAAGGTTTAGAGGAGGGCTAATTTGCCCTCCTCTAAAACAGTGACAACCACAATGCTTAGCTATCTTCTTCTGGGGTCGGACATTCGCATTCGCCTGGAGTTGGATCACCGCATGCGGCGTAGGTTTCGCCAGGGATTGCAGTAGCACCGAACCTAACTGGCACCTCCACGCAGACCAACTGAGACACTGTAAAAGTGCATCTGCCTCCGGGGCGCCCTCCGCAGGGTGTCCTGTCAACAGTAGCCGGACCGCAGCAGGTAGTGGAAGTCGGACCAACCCAAACACAAGGCTCAATGGTAATGGGTACGCATACATTGACTAACTGTGAGGCAGTGGTGCAGCAGGCGTCGGCAGGCCTACAAACTGGACCACAGATTGCCAGGGCTGACGAGGCAGCTTCGCCCCCTTTTACGCACACATTGACCGCGCCTATAGGATACGGTGTTGTCAATTCAAAGCAAAATAAACCTACGCTGCCGGAACCGTCCTGGACCTTGCTTAAACCAAAGTCAAATTTCAGACCAGGGCATCCGGTGGTAGGATCGGTGGCAGGCGGTATAAAAAGCTCCACATTCTCATCAGTAACAATTTGAGGTATACCACCAATGGTGACCTCAATATTGGTTATTTGATTTCGGGTAATTTCTGGGCATAGTGATAAAACCCAATGGCTCAAACTAACGAAGGTAGAGATATTCTCGCCTACACCTGTAACCCGATAACAAAAACGCTGATTTTGGCCTTCAGCTGGAGTAAGGATAGACAAGTCTAAATCTAGCTCAAACACAAAGGGGATAATTCTATCACCAATAATTATTTCGCTGTAATCAATTCGATTACTACAGTCTGCCTGGGTATCTTGACAACAGGACAATTGAAAAAACCTCCTTTCCATGATAACTATAATATGATTAATACTGTCAAAAGGTTAATTAAGTTAGCAATTAGGGGGTCCGATGTATTAAGTGCTACTCAAGATATATATAATAGCCTTATTTGCTGAACACTATTATTTGCGATAACTATGGGGGCATATTTTCGCTTATCACGCACAATGAAGGCACTGCTTATCAAGAGGAGTCTTTACGACCCTGCCAATTTTATTTTAGGCATTGCTGGAACTTAGTTGTAAAGGAATTCGCCATTTTAAAAAAGGAGTTGCCTGTAGTTTGACGGTTATGGATCAGCATAGGTGGTGGAATACCATCGGGTTAAATTGAAAAAGGTTATTTTAGGTGATCAAATAAGTCGTAACCAATCAATTTCAGATGGCAATATAGTCAAAATATATTGCTGATAGGCGCGTAACTTCGGCGAACTACCCGACACGCATCCTAGTGTACCAATTTTAAAAAATGGGCAAATATCGTTGACAGGGTAGCACTTTGGATGATAAGATACTCCTTGCCGCCAAACGAAAGCGAAGCGGC
>CAZYJA010000237.1:0-4319 GCA_964647245.1 uncultured Syntrophomonas sp.
GTCATGCTGTTTAAAGATTCAGGCAGTTTTTCGATATCGGTCTTAGACATGATAAAGGCATAGGGGAGCAGGGGATTGGCTGCCAGTAATTGGGCGCGGATGGTGGGATCCTGACCCCGCAGGTACATTTCCCCGGTATCATATTCGATGTCCAGATCTGAAAATGCGGCCGCTAATTCTTTAGGTATATGCAGCTTGCCGCCCTTGAGAGATAGGAGGGCCTCGGCCGCGTCATCTCGGTCCGCAGCGGCTTGCTCCATCCGGGTGGTCAATTTGGTAATCAGCTGTTGGAACAGTGCTCCCATCTTATCCCGATCAAAACGGTAATTGAAATCAAAATTATATCTGGCCAGGACGGCTTTAAGCTCGGTTTCTTTTTGTTCATATTCACTAATGCTCCGGTCAATATCATGTAAATTGGCATTTTCGGTGGACACGGTTTCCTGGAAGGATTTAATTTCGAGGTCTATGTCCTGACCTCGTTTCCGGGTGAGATGCCTGGCTTGGTCCAGATTTTCAATTTTCTTAATCAGATCATCGCGTTTCTTCTCCAGGGTTACGGTATGCTTCTGAATCTCTGTAGGATTCAGTTCTCCTAACAGGTTCCTGGTCAGGTTAATCCCGAGCTTAAGCTCTATTTCCCTTTGGCGGCTAGCGAAATTTTGCTGGCGTTCCTCCAGGCGGCCTTTTTCTGCATCCAGGGTACTTTGCAGGGATTCGGCTGCCTGAATAGCCTTACGGGCATCTTCCGTGGATGCTATCTTTTCCGCCTTTTCAGTTTGCCAGGCATCGATTTGGGCTGCCAACGCCTGCAAACTCTCTTCATACAGAATCTTCAGGGAATATTCCAGATCGGCTATTCTATGATCAGCATCATACTGTTCCATAGCTACAGCCAGCCTTTCTTCTATCCCTGAAATATCTGCTTTTTTGCGCTGCATCTCGGCCGCCAGATTGGCAGCCTGGAGAATTTTTTGCTGCTGGCGGCAGTCCTGCAGGGAAAGTTCGGTGTCCTCCCGCTGGCTTTCAGCTGTTCTAAGGCGGTTTAATGATTCCTCATAATCAGCTTGTTTTAACCAATAGTCATAGGAGCGTTCCTCCAAGAGAATTTTCTTTTCCTCTGCAGAACAGGTCTCTATCTCCTGCATATTTTGCGAGAATGACTCACTAAGCGTTGCCGTGCTAGTACCAAGATATCTATACAAAGCCGCTAGTTTGGCCTCCACTTGTTTCTGGGCCGAAATATCTTCTAGAAGCTCGACCAGGGATTTAATCTGTTCCCTGAAGTTTTGCAGAAAACCATCCAGCAGCTGTTTTTCAACGATAAAAAGTTCGTTTTCTACCACATCTCCCACTAAATTTTCCAGCATTTCTTCCAGCCGGTGAGCTTCTGATTTATTTTTAAACTGAGCCTGTTCAATGGTCTTAATAATCCAATCATCCAATAACTGACTGGAGTTCTTATATTTCTGAAAAATTTCATCCAGGCCGCTTTCACTATTATTAATGCGGGCAATGACATTGCGCCATTCATTCTGGACTATCCCAAACTCGGCCAGATGCTTGGCATACCCGGAATTATCATCTTCCGGAAAGTAGCCGAAGCTAAAACGATCCTTCCTTTCTCGCTCCGCCATCATCTCCCGGGCCTTGGAAAAGGGCACTACATTCAGCAAATTGCCGCTGCGCTCTACCACCGCAATATTGGCAATATCAAAGCTATTAAGGCCGGTATATTTGGAAGTAAAGGTGAAATACCGGATGCGGTTTTTATTTTCTTCAGCCCCTTGTCCGTCCACCGGCATGATGGCGATTCCGGTTAGCAAATAACCGCCGGCCCCGTCCAACTTCCATTCAATCATGATGTAAGCCGGCAGCCGTTTCTTGTGAAAAAAGCTGGCGATGCTGCGGCCCTGAATGCGGATACCTGGCACCAAGGGCTGCAGAAAAAGCTGCACCAATACGCTTTTGCCGCCGCCGTTGGCTAAATTTAGAAGGGCATTGTCACCGCCATGAAAATCGAACATTTCATCCAGAATGTGCCGGGAATCATTATTATAAGAAAAGTTAATAATTCGGATGCGGTTAATCCTGGGCATTCATATCAGCCCCTCTTTCAAACAAGCTGTGGATCTCTTCTACTCGGCTATCGCTGAGGTAATAATTAAGCATTAAGTCATCCAGTTTACGGGTACAGCGGAGCTCGCGATCATCGTCCAAAATCCGCAAGAGGCCTTCCCGTTCCAAAAGCCGACAGGTATTGAGGATAGTGCCGGCTTTGGTCTTGCGCCCTTTTTCCTCGAAACCTTGTTTGCTGTCCCACAATTCGGCAATCTTAAGAAAGTTGATGGCATATCTTTCTTCATTCAGAGTCGCCGATTCGGGATTTTCCAGCGCCGCCTCGAAGCGCCCATCCAGTTCTGCAATCAAGGCGCTGAGTCTTAAGAATTCACGCTGGATAGGATTCCGGTTACGGCCGCCGTAAAACAGGTAAAGAATGAACATGGAGATATAGGCCAGGAGATAGGCGTCAACCAGTCGGCCATCCGAAGCCACCCATTCGCGAATATCCCGGTTTTTAAATCCCAACAAGCTGTTGCCGCTGAGGGGAACCATATAAAAGGTGCGCGATGCTTCCACTATTTTAAAGTCCATTTCTTCCTCGAATTCCTGCAAAATGGAGCGAACCTCGGTACTGCGATACTCCAGAAACAGGTCTTCATCGGTGTCCCGGTCAATTTGACCTTTATCCATAAGCTTATTTAGAATCCGAATGGCCGTTTTTAAATCGCTCATATGAAGCTAACCTCCAAAATAAAATCACTGATAGCGATATGTTGACTAAATTGGGCGTCACCCGATCGGGTCACTGTTTTCTCCTCGAAGAGAATCTCATCCGGCTTTTTTATCTCGATTCTGTCAATGCCATATAAATCCGGTCGGGTATCTTCAATAAGATACAAACAATAACCCAGATCCAGTTCCCCGGTGGAGTTGGCTATCACTTCGTCATGCTGATTTTTCCAGGCCGTAATATTGAGAACCCCCAGGTCATAGAGCTTCAGCATTGATTTAAAAATCAGTTCATCCGGCAGAAGCAGGGCCAGTATATCCTCCTGATTTTGAAGATATTTATATAGATCGCTGAAACGAAAACTTTCACCTTGGCTGGCGGCAAACTCTAATATGGTGCGAATATATTCGGTATTGGCGTTATTGATTTGTTTGATTCTGGCCAATTCGGTGTCCTCGCCCAGCTCCTCAATATTTACTCCCTCGATAGCCGTTTCATCCAGCTTAAGCTTGGCCTGACGCTCGTATAAAGATAAAAGATTAAGCTGTTGGTCCGGTTGGGGCTTAAAAAGGGGATTCAATAACTCCCATAAAGAAGGAATGTCCTCTTCATTACAGCGTTCCAGGGGGATTAAGATTTCCCGCTCAAAGTCATAGTAGCGGGCCAATGACAGGGCAAATGAATCGGCTATAGTTTCCTTGTATATTTTGGACAGGCCGTGGCGTTCTAAGATAAGTTCCCGTTGTTCATCAATGGTAAGGTTAATATTTCTCCTGATTATTGCAATCTCGTTTCTGGCCCGTTTCATTGCCTCATCCAGGCCGCGTATAGCTTCCTCCTCCTGGAGGCGTTCCTCGGACAGAACGATCATGGCCCGAATTTCATTCATCATGCTGTATTCTTCGGCGAGCAGAGCATAAGTGCTGCCCACCAGCCGCTCATACTCGGTAATGTCCACATCATAAATATTTTCCCGTATTTTCTGGGTAAACTGGCGGACATCATTCTTTTTTTGCCGGATCATTTGCAAGAGGTTGCTGCTTTGACCGATAGCCTTCCGATAATTTTTGCGTTTAATTAGTTCACGCAGCTTCAGTTCCTCAATCGTAAAACTGATCTCCTGCTCAACTTCTTTGGTTCTAAATAACAGATCATAGCCCTGATCGGTAAGTTGATAGGTCATCAGGTAGCCGCGATCGCTCTCTTTGACCTTATCATCAATGAGCCGGATGCGCAGCGGATTCATGCCCTGGCCATATTTCATAACCGGATAATATTTGGCCTCACCACCATTTTGCAGAATATCCTTGATTATGTATTCGCTGATGGCCTGTACAGTATCCGCCGGAAAATACAGGCCATAGTCTGGCAAAATGCCGTTTACAAAGGCTGCTATACTATTTATCGTACATTCTTCATCTTCCGCCAGGGTTCGTTCCATGATAAAGACCAGCACTGAGACAATAAGGTTATCCAGCTGTCCGGGTGCAAATAAGCGCTCTATATCCATTTTCCTATTGGTACG
>CAZYJA010000238.1:0-4306 GCA_964647245.1 uncultured Syntrophomonas sp.
CTTTCTCCGGCAAATATCCTATCATGAGCCAAGCTGGCCTCAATCCCTAGTCTTTCCAGGCTGTATCTGCTCCACCACTTGCCCAATTCCGTTATCGCCAGTACCAAGAAAATAAGCAGTGCCGGATATAGCAAGCCAAATTGGAACAGCGTCACGGTTAGCAGCAAAAGGAACCACCGGACAAAAACAATGGTAAAGACGGAATTTTCCAGAAATATGCCCTTATTCTGCCGCATCGTCCTGCAGCTCCTCAACTGACACCGGGGTGGCATGTACAATCTCCTGGAGTATCGATGCCGCATTTATGCCCCGCAGGCGTTCTTCTCGCTTGATAAGTAACCGATGCGCAATGACCGGTTCAATTAGATATTTCACATCATCAGGAATGACATAATCCCTGCCCCTCACCAAAGCCAGGGCCTGGGCACTGCGATAAAGTGCCAGCGAGGCTCGCGGACTGGCCCCCAGTAGTATTGCAGCATGGGCACGAGTTCGGGCGACGATCTCCACAATATATCTTCTAATACTAGTGTCGATTTGTATTTTACGGCACTCTGCCTGCCACTCTAGCAATTCCTTTATGGCGATAACCGGACGGAGTGAGGCTAACGGATTGAGCCCCCCATGGGTCTCAAGAATGCGCTCTTCCTCGCTAATATTGGGATAACCCATCTTAATTTTGAGTAAAAAACGGTCAAGTTGCGCCTCTGGCAGTATAAAGGTTCCTTCTTGCTCTACCGGATTTTGGGTGGCTAATACTAAAAATGGCTGGGGTAGGGCGATAGTTTGGCCGTCCACGGTAATCTGCCGTTCTTCCATGGCTTCCAAAAGACTGGACTGGGTGCGGGGAACCGTCCTATTTATTTCATCGGCCAGCAGAATATTAGTAATTACTGGACCCTGTCGAAAGACAAATTCATTACTATTTCTATCATAAACAAAAAAACCCGTTACATCGGAAGGGGTCAAATCCGGGGTGAATTGTATCCGTTTAAACTGACAAGTCAATGACTGGGCCAATGCTCTGGCGAGTATAGTTTTGCCTACCCCGGGCACATCTTCAATTAATATGTGACCATTGGCTAAGAGGCCTACCAAGATAAGTTCAATAGCCTCCTCTTTGCCAATGATAACCTGACCAATATTCTGGGTAAGTTTATTAATGCTCTGGTGAACAATCATATATTTTGCTGCAGCTCCTTCTTTAATGCCTTATAATAATATATCTCGCGATTAATATTTAAAGTAGCACCGGGTATCGCTTGCGACAGACAGGTCTAACTAGTCATGGCTACCCTAGGGATGATGATAACAAAAAAGGTCCAGCCAAACCAGTTTTTTCGCAGATATCTTTGCGGATAAGAATCATGAAGAAAAACAAGCGGGTGGCTGGATTACTATTCACCTAAATATTCTTGCTAATAACATAAATATTCCGGGTATTACTATAGCGATTTTCCCGAAAAAAGCAGGCAGCAAACTATCTGTATAGGAAGTTTTACTGCCTGCTCGTAAAGTTGTTAACCAGAGTTTTGTTAGAATAAAATCATATAAACATAATATCTCTAGATATTAAACCCTGAATAGAATATCCGAATAAACAGGGACAGGCCATATGTCCGCAGGAACTAGAGGTTCAGTCTCATCGATGATTAATCGAGCAGCTTCCATGGCTGCAACCACATTTTCCCGATAATTCATAGCTGTTTTAAAGGGGCAATCAACCGTAGCATTATTGACTGCTTCTTTCAGTGCTGCTAGCTTACTGTCCATATTATCTGCCAGGGCAGCAATTTGTTCAAACCGCACTTTAGCAGAGTTAATACCTGTTTTCTCTGATATTTCAGCAAGTTTCAAGGCATACCCGAGCGTTGCCGGAAGCAATTGGCGTTCAGTTATATCAATCATGGTCAAAGCCTCGACATTAATAATTTTAGAGTATTGCTCAAGCAGTATTTCATACCGTGATTCTATTTCTTGTTCGTTAAGAACTCCCATTTCTTCAAATAAGGCTATGTTTTTTTCGGCCTTAAGCTCTTTTATAGCCAGCGTCGTGTTGCCAATGTTAGGAAGGCCACGCCGTGCAGCTTCTTCAACCCATTCTTGAGAATAGTTGTTGCCATTAAAGATAACCCTTTGGTGTGCAGTGGCAATTTCTTTTACCAGGTGTTTAGCAGCAGATTCAACATCTTCAGCCTTTTCCAGATAGTCTGCAATTCCAGAAATTTCTTTGGCCACAATCGTATTTAAAGTGAAGCAAGCTTCGCCAATATTGTTGTCCGAACCACACATACGGAACTCAAACTTGTTACCAGTGAATGCGAATGGAGAAGTTCTGTTTCTGTCTGAAGCATCTCCGGTTACAAACGGCAGCGAAGAAACACCGAGATTTGTTATTAAACGTCCCATATCTTCATAAACATTCCCGTTAATTATTGCCTCAACAACTGCATTGAGCTCTTCTCCCAGGAAAATGGAGACTATTGCTGGAGGAGCTTCGTTAGCACCGAGCCGGTGGTCATTACCGGGACTTGCTATAGAAAGTCTGAGCAAACCGGCATATTCATCAACAGCTTTGATAATGGCGACCAGGAACACTAAGAACTGAATATTCTCAGCTGGCTTCAGGCTTGGTTCAAGCAGATTGACACCATCATCTGTTGCCATTGACCAGTTGATATGTTTTCCGCTTCCATTGATCCCTGCAAAAGGCTTTTCGTGCAGCAGAGCAGCCAAACCATGTCTTTTGGCTATCTTTTTCATCATTTCCATAACTAAAAGGTTATGGTCAGCAGCTACACTGGCAGGGTCAAAAATGATGGCCAGTTCATGTTGAGCTGGTGCAACTTCGTTATGTTTGGTTTTAGCAGTGATGCCCAGTTTCCAAAGCTCTATATCCAACTCGTGCATGAAGTTAATGATCTTGGTGCGAAGCCTGCCAAAGTACTGATCTTCAAGTTCCTGCCCTTTAGGTGATTTCGCGCCGAATAGGGTACGCCCGGTGAGAAGGAGGTCCAGACGTTTTTCATACATTTCACGGTTAATTAGAAAATATTCCTGTTCCGGACCAATTGTAGATATAACTTGTTGTGCTGTAGTATTTCCTAAGGCCTTTAGCACTCGCATGGCATGCTTACATAACACTTCTACACTCCTGAGCAGCGGAGCCTTTTTGTCAAGAATTTCTCCGGTATAAGAAAAGTATGCACTAGGTATATAAAGCGTGCGTTCTTTTACAAAAGCAGGTGAAGTACAATCCCAAGCGGTATAACCTCTGGCAGCCGCTGTTTCACGCAATCCACCGGAAGGAAATGAAGATGCATCTGGCTCGCCTTTTATAAGTTCTTTACCCGAGAACTCCATTACCACCCTGCCGTCACCGGTGGGTGAAATGAAGGCGTCATGTTTTTCCGCGGTAATGCAAGTCATCGGCTGGAACCAATGGGTAAAGTGGGTGGCTCCTTTCTCGATAGCCCATTCTTTAATAGCCGAGGCAACTTCATCAGCTACCGAGGAGTCCAATGGAGCACCTGAATTAATTGTTTGTTTCATAACCTTATACGTAGCCTTCGACAGTCTGGCCCGCATTACCGTTTCATTAAAAACATACTCCCCAAATATCCGTTCTGGTGAAAGCGGTTTACCTTCCATTACAATACCCCCTAAAATAAAAGAAACAAGGGTGTTTTTCCCCAGCACGAAGCCGAGAAAAACGCCCTTGTTTCAATACAAAATAACATTAAATATGGTTTGTGTCAATACATCATTTAAAATTATATCAATGTATACTATATACTTATTAACAGTAATTCATCTATATTTAAACATTGTGTACATTAGGAAGAAATATATTTACCTGTACTCTTCATCGTTGTCATCCTTGATGTCCCGGTGAATGATGCCTTGTTTAGAGCATAATTCCAGGGCCGAACAGATATCGGTGCCCAGCTGAATGATTTCTTTTTTACTCATTTGATGACTGGCTATATATTTTTTCATAGCTGTGACATACTCCATACGGATCAATATATCCCAGCCTACCCGATCATCCTTCCTTACGACTTTGTGATCTTGATAATCGACAATATTACTGTTGCCACTAAGGGCATAAAGCATATTGATTTCGTTAATTATATTATGGATAATGTCCTCAAATCAGCGACTATTCCACTTTCTGTCGCTCCGTGCCGTCTGTCCGGATCTTGTAGATGAAACCTGCAGCTTTGCTATCGCCGTAAATAATATTGCTGTAAATAATGTAATAGACCCAGTTCCCGACGACATTAATAGCCACAGAATGATCGCT
>CAZYJA010000239.1:0-4271 GCA_964647245.1 uncultured Syntrophomonas sp.
TAATATTGCTGATAAAGGTGTTTTCCAGACTGGAAATACCGGCGGTTAAGGGACTGACCAGATAGAGTGTACCGATCCGCTTATTTTCATCTACTAATATTGGAAAAGCTGTTAAAGCAATTCCCCGCTCATCAACCTTTTTCCCCAATAAGAGGCCAGCTGAATCCCCCACTACTTTTTCATTCATATCGACTATAATCAGTCTTTGACCTTCGCCCATTCCTCGGACATTAAATCCATTCCTAGCACCCATTCCTTTCCTTATTCCTGGCTGGGAGGCTATTACGATTTGCTGTATACCCTCCAGGGTACCCAGACTATCATAATAGGAATTTGCTATATCCGACCACTGTCGGGCGGATGCCTGGTTGTACTGATCTACATAACCGGCGAATTGTTTTTTGGTTACCAAAAGGGTCATTATACCTGACAAACTGGTGGAAACAATGGCAATTAGGACTAGAGCTATTGTAATGCGCCCGGCTAGGCCCAGTCGGTTCATCTTACTCCTCCTCTACCAGTTTGTACCCCACCCCGTAAACAGTTTTTATTTTTACATCATGTGCAGCAACCGCCTCCATTTTGCGGCGCAGATTGCTTATATGCGTATCAATGGTTCTTTCATAACCCTCATAAATATCGCCCAGGGTACGTTCCAAAATCTGCAGGCGGGAGAAAACCTGCCCCGGGTGCTCCATTAATAGCAGGAGAATCTTAAATTCGGTAGCAGTGAGAGGTAGCAGATTCGAACCTAGATAGGCCTCAAATCTACTGACATCAATGGTTAGTTTATTAAAAGTAGTATTGAGGCTATTGTCGCCCCGCTGCGAACGCCTCAAGATGGCGCGTACCCGAGCGCTCAGCTCCCGGGGCGAAAATGGTTTGCTAAGATAGTCATCTGCTCCCAGTTCCAGGCCCAGAAGCTTGTCAACCTCATCGGCGCGCGCAGTAAGCATAATAATCGGCGTATTATCCCGGTTTCTTACCTGTTTTAACACCTCGATACCCGATAAAATCGGCAGCATAATATCCAGGACTATTAGGGCCGGTTTGGATTCACCCCACTTTTGGAGGGCTTCCTGACCATCCCGAGCTTCTATTACCGCAAACCCTTCTGATATAAAATGCTCCCGCAGCATTGACCGCAACGATTCTTCATCTTCCACCAACAAAATCATTTGGCTCATATTTTTTCCATCCCCTTTAACTCATTAATATCTTTAGGATTATCTCATCCGATAAAGTTTGCTGAACTTGTAACATTTTGGATAACTATGCAATATATTATACTATCTTTCGGTAAAGGAGTGATGGTATGAATAATCGAAATTGTACCCATTGGGAATCATCATTTGCAGGTCAATGCAACCACAGACACAGGGTTTCGCCAACAATATTCCTGGTTGATGGCAAAGGAACCGACATCGACTTGGAAGACGTTAGAGAAGGCGATGTGTCAATCAAGCTTGCCAGACTAACTATTGATTTACCAGGTTCCAGCAGACCCCTGGTGAAAATTGATTTCTCCACAATTATAGAGGTCGAGGACGAAAACGAAGTCAAACTAGTAATCGCATTAAAAAGAAAATGTCGTCGTGGAGACTCTGTTACATTGGAGCAATATGAACTTAAATTCGATGATGTAGAACAACTTCCCTTTAGTTTCACTTACGTCGACGACGATGTCCATTCTCGCAGAGATTGCCATAGAGAATGTATATACACCGTAGTAATTGACAGAATCAGTGTAAAAAATGGCAGCCGTGTAGACGAACTAGAAACCAGGCACACAGCCATTAATGCAGTTGTCCAGACTAACAATAATCATATCTGTTAAAACGCAAGCGACCCGCCGACAATTCAAAAATGCCAAAGCCGAGGGAGACCTCGGCTCAATTATTATGCAACAGCTTAATAATTCCATTCGCAAATAGATCAGTTCACCAATGAATTCCCAATGTCATCGTGATGGGTCGGCCAGTCCTGGTAGAGCTACACAGTCAGTTAAACTGTCATTCCTACTTATTGTATAGTCTGTTCACAAATGCTATTTCACCTAAGGCCGAAACAACTACTAATGCAATTCCCAATTCGCGATAAGTTCTAATTGATTCTTGTAAATAAACAATAAATTTATTCGTATCCATACTGCCGCCATTTTCCTTCATTATAGCGCTTACATGGTCGTTTCCTAACTGGGTACAGTATAAAGTTAATATTATTCCGATTATAAATGTTAAGGGACAAATGATTTGCATTATTTTCAATCTCATTAATGGCCATTCCTTTCCGGTTCGATCAAAGGTTATCTTAAAGCCACGGGATTTTATCCATGAAATTGCCCTTTAATATGGGTAAAAGTCGGGACTTTAATGGTTCTGGTACATCCTTCAGTTTAAGGCTGTCTATTTTCAATATCTCTACCGTATCTATTTTCAGTTTTACGGCCAATTCTTTGGCGGTAAGGCCCTGATTCTTGCGTAGTTCCTTAATGGTTTTCTTTAAGATTGGTGATATAAAAAGCAAAATAATTCCTCCCACGTCTGCACTGAAGTCTTTAAGTTGCTTCTGACGGCGTGAGTCCCCTAAATGGACTTCTTCGCCATCAGCTTTTTAACCGGGTTGGTAAATGAACAGGGAACCTGGCTCAGGCATTTACCGCAGGCATCGGCATAGCCTTTATCCTTATGGATTTCCGCATTATGCCTCAGGTAGTCGTAACATTTATAGCGATCAAATTGCTTCTCCTGTAAAACACCCTGATGACAGTTTTTAATACATTGCACACAGCTTTTATTATATAAGTAAAGGCAGGCACTAATAGCAGAACGGGGAGTGGAGGTAAGCGGCATATTGGTTACCAAGCTCCCCAGCCGTCCGCTGCAGCCCTGGTCGGTTATTAACATTCTATTCAACCCTATGGTTCCCAACCCCGCGATAACCGCAATGTGACGATGAGACCAATTGCTGAGCAAGGTATTCTCATCGAAGTTATGGGTGGCGGGAGTTACAGCGGCCAGGTATCCTTTTGGTTCTATTTCCCTATTTATATGGCCATTCAAATCGTTTATAAGCCGGTTTGTTTCCAGATAAGCAAACGCCCACAGGTCGGAACAGAGCTCACCTGACTTATTGCTGCGCCCAATTTGGTTGGCAAAGGGCAGGAAATAACAAATTACACTTTTGGCTCCGGGCAGCAAGTCCTGGGGTAGGAGATGCTGAGGCCCAACCTGGGTTTTCAGTTCTCCAAACATGGGATCGCCTGCATCAGCGACAGCTACCAGGGGTTCCTTCCAGACCGTCTGGGTATTATTTAAAAGCGGATAATTCTTTACATAATCTTTAATCTGAAGTATAAGCCAATCATTATTCACCACATGCTCACCTCTATAAATAAAATGCCTATTTAACCAGAAAAACAATCTTAGTTAAAAGCTCACTCTCGGATACCTCCAAGGGCGAATTGTAGTAAAATTCATAAACCAGGCCGGTAGGTATGCACCCGTTTTCTGCCATCCAAGCTTGCATAGCTTCATAAACTGGTCCCATTTCCATGTATGGTCCTTTAT
This sequence comes from uncultured Syntrophomonas sp., assembly GCA_964647245.1. GTDB lineage: Bacteria > Bacillota > Syntrophomonadia > Syntrophomonadales > Syntrophomonadaceae > PHAA01. The sequence goes on from CAZYJA010000239.1 coordinate 3,570, forward strand.
GAATACAGGAAACCTGCTTGCCGGCTGGAATTTCCCCGGCTTTTATATCATCTCGGCCCGCCAACTGCTTGGCTACCGGAAATCCAGCCTCTACATCCAGGTCTTCCATATCCATATTATAGTAGGCGGCAAATGGTGCATCCACGGGCTGCTCACCCAATTCCTGCAAGTAATCAATAATAGCAGTAAAAGCATAGCCTAAATGTTGAGGGAGATCACCCGCGCTGGTCCGCTTGCGGACCGACATAACCGGTTGAGATGCTCTTTCATTGACCTCGATTTTATAATCCATTATTTTAGCCTCCTCTATTTTTACTATAGTCTTGCACTTTTCAGATTACATGCATCGATTACCAGCATAACAGGACAATAATACAGGAAAGGTGAATTAGCCCGGGATCGAGCCCAAACTTCCCGTAAAGCAGCGATGGTGCAAATGAACATCGGGGTGTTGTATGACAGCCCATCCGCCCCAGAGTTTTCTGCCAAACTATAGTATATTATACTATTTCTTTATATATGACGATTCGATATTTTTGGGGTTAATTAAGTCGAGCATCGTTAAAGCAGCTTTGCTATTATGTAGATACGAAAGGGGGGAAATGATGTTAAACGAATTAAATCAGGTGATTGACTATATTGAAGATCATTTAACCGATGATCTGTCTCTTGAAATAATTTCTGATTATGCCGGGGTTTCTG
>CAZYJA010000240.1:0-4209 GCA_964647245.1 uncultured Syntrophomonas sp.
GAGTTTTCAGGCCCTGAGAATAGTGGTAAATGGGGAATTGGAAGCTCTTCAGGCAGTTTTGCCGCAGGCAGTAGAGAAGTTAAGGCCTAAGGGCAGGCTATGTGTAATAAGCTTTCATTCTTTAGAGGATCGTATGGTAAAAAAGTTTATGCTGGAAAAGTCGCGGGACTGTGTTTGTCCGCCTGACTTTCCGGTATGTATTTGCGAACATCGCGCCCAGTTGCAGCTGATAAATCGTAAACCCATAGTTGCCGGCGAAAAGGAATGCGCCTCCAATCCACGCTCCAGGAGTGCCAAGCTGCGAGTTGCAGCCAGAATCTAGTTCTAAATTCTAGGGGGAATTAATAATATGCTACAAGCGGAGTCTAGTTACGCCAGAGATTGGGAAACCTCTAAAATACCTGAAACAGTGGTAAGTGTTAGAAAGGTAAAGAAAACCACTATTAAGGTAAATCATAAGAGGAAAACATATATAAAGATTGGCTTTGGTATTTTTGGCTATGCATTAATACTGGTCTTTTTATGCATGAGTAGTTCTTCATTGGGATACAAGATTGGCATGCTGGAAAAGGATATACAAGTCCTGGAGACCGCCAATTATCGCATAGATTACCAGATAGCTCAAAAGACTTCGCTGGATAGAGTGGCACAGGTAGCGATGGCAGATCTGGGCATGTATAAGCCGGATCCCAATAAATCAATAGCTATGGAAGTTAAGGCTGAACCCATCACTATAGCGAATACCGTAACCAGTACCGCCGATGAAAAAACTATGAGCCAAAAATTGTTGCTCAAAGTTTATAGTAGCCTGTCTCGCTTGGCCCAAAATTCTTATTAAAATATTAGTGAGGTGGCATATAATATGCAAACTACTGGTTTGCTGGTTAGAAAGCGTATAGCAACGCTTTTTTTCTTATTTACCATCGGTTTTAGCCTTTTGGGAGTAAGAATTTTCTGGGTCCAGTTTGTACAGGGGGCCGAATTATCGGCCAAAGCTACCCAGAATAGGATGCGTGATGTGCCGGTGGAATCAAAGCGCGGGATCATCTATGATCGGAATGGCCATGAACTAGCCATATCCATAAGCGCTGACTCAGTTTATGCCATTCCGGCCGAAATCCGACGCTCCAAGCGGGAGCAAGAAGTGGCCCAAAAGTTAGCCCAGGTTCTGGGTATGGATGAAGCCAATATATTTAAACGCCTCACCGCAATTAGTTCTTTTGAATGGATTAAGCGACAAATTACCCCCGAGCAGGCCAAACAGATTAGGGATTTGGAGTTGCCTGGTATTGATTTAACTGAAGAGAGTCGCCGTTATTACCCTAAAGGAACTCTGGCCAGTCATATTTTAGGCGTTTCCGGTATTGACAACACCGGTTTGGAAGGCATTGATAAATTTTATGACGAACTGGTAGGAGGAACCAAGGGCTGGATAGTGGTTGAACATGATGCCGCCGGTCGGGATATTCCTGAAGCTACTCATAAATTTATTCCGCCAGTTGATGGGGGGAACCTGGTACTCACAATCGATGAAACCATTCAATACATTACTGAGCGGGAATTGGATAAGGTTTTCAAGGAGCGGCAGGCTAAGAATGCGGCTGCTATTGTTATGGATCCGAAAACCGGAGAAATTTTGGCAATGGCTTCCCGGCCGACATTCAATCCGAATAGTTATAATGAGTCTCCGGCTATTAACCGCCGGAACTATGCCATCAATGATGCTTATGAGCCGGGATCGACCATGAAGATTACCACCGCGGCTATGGCCTTGGAAGAAGCCATAGTAAACCGCGATACTCCGTTTTATTGCCCGGGTTATGTTAAGGTAGGGGCGGAGACTATTGGATGTCCTGATCGTAAAGCCCATGGGAACCAAACTTTTGCGGAAATTGTGGAGAATTCGTGTAATGTTAGTTTTGTAAAAGTGGGGCTCGAATTAGGTGCTGAGAAATACTACCAATATGTAAATGCATTTGGGTTTGGCAAGCTAACTGGTATAGACCTCCCGGGGGAAGCCAAAGGGATATTGGTACCCCAGGCTACCGCTAAACAGATAGATCTCGCGGTTATGGCCATGGGGCAGGCCAACGCAGTAACCCCCATTCAGTTAACAACTGCGGTATCTGCCGTCGCCAATAATGGCAAGCTGATGAAGCCGCATTTATTGAAACAGGTTGTGGATCGGGATGGCAAGGTAATTCAATCTAAGCAACCAGAAACAATCAGAACGGTTATAGCTGAAGATACGGCCAAGGAATTATGTGTAATCTTAGAAGGAGAAGTAACCAACGGAACTGGCCGAAACGCCTATATAGATGGATATCATGTGGGGGGCAAGACCGGCACCGCGCAGAAAATAGCCCCGGGCGGGGGTTACCTGGCTAGTGAATATGTAGCTTCGTTTATAGGAGTGGCGCCGTCTGACGATCCTCGTCTGGTATGCCTGGTGGTGGTCGACGCTCCGCAGGGCTATCCTTATTACGGTGGATGGGTGGCTGCTCCGGCAGCTCGGGAAATAATAAATGATTCCCTAAGGTACCTGGAAGTGCCCTTACGCAACAAGGATGGTCAACAAGTGGAAGTGGCCGCAGAAAAGGTGGTTGTTCCCGATTTGGTAAATCTCCCTTTGGCCGATGCTCTGGCCGGTATAAGTGCCCGGGGACTGAAGGCCAAGGTTAACGGTACCGGTAATATTGTGTGGCAGCAAACGCCCCGCGGACAGAGTAAATTAAGCAAAGGTTCGGAGGTTATAATATACTTGTCACCATTCCCGAAAGATGACAAGAACGGACAAATAACGGTTCCAGATTTACAAGGTAAATCAATGAAGGAAGTTGCTAGAATTCTGGCAGATCTAGGCCTGCATCTAGTGCCCGAAGGGTATGGAATTTCTCGCCAGCAATCTCCCGAAGCAGGCAAAGTGATTACCAGTGGATCAACGGTCAAGGTTCAATTTCAGCCCTTGGGGGAATAATATAAATGGGGGGTAAGAAAGGAGGCATGAAGATGCTATTGCAGGAACTAATGAAGGGCATTGACTATAAATTAATGGCCGGTAACCTAAACCAGGATATTAGTGGTATAAGTTATGATTCCAGAAAGGTAAAAGAGGGTAATCTATTCATTTGTATACCGGGTCAAAAGGTTGATGGACACGATTTTGCGGAACAGGCGATTCAGCGTGGGGCGACCGTGCTCCTGGTGCAAAGGGATATTAATATCCCCCAATCGGCCGTAACCGTTCTGTACACTACTGATTGCAGAGCGTCTATGGCAATTGTGGCTTCTAATTATTTTCGCCAACCTTCCCATGATATAAAGACTATCGGAGTGACTGGCACTAACGGCAAGACTACCAGCACTCATTTAATCAAAGCGATTTTGGAAGAACAGGGGCAAAGGGTTGGCATAATGGGTACCCTATATGCCCGTATAGGAGATAAAGAGCAAGCGATGGCTAATACTACTCCTGAATCTTTGGATATTGAGGAGTTTATAAGTTTGGTTAGAGGGGAAAATGGCAATTATTTAGTTATGGAGGTATCTTCCCACGCCCTCGCTTTGCATAGGGTGGATAAGATAAATTTTCATGCCGCAGTATTTACCAATTTGACTCAGGATCACCTTGATTATCATTTAACCATGCATAATTATAAAGATTCGAAATTGCAGCTATTTAAGAAACTATCTGAGCCTAATGGCCAGTTTGCGATAATTAATGCTGACGACCCAGCATCTCCAGATTTTATGGAGGCCAGCGGACATAATTATTTGAGTTATGGGATTAATAATGATGCAGATGTAAAGGCTATTAAATTAAAGACCAAATTGAGAGGAACCCAGTTTACGGTAATTTATGGGGAAATTACTTTCAATATCAAGATGAAATTAATTGGGCTCTTTAACGTATATAATGCTTTAGCAGCTATTGCCTTCGCGTTAAGGGAAGGGGTTGAACCAGCCGTTATCAAGCATGCTCTGGAAAAGGTTGAGGGAGTAGCGGGCCGGTTTGAGCAGGTCAACTGCGGTCAGGATTTTACGGTAGTGGTTGATTATGCGCACACGCCTGATGGCTTGGAGAATATCCTGAAAACGGGTCGCGAGATATTAGAAAATCGTTTGATTACGGTATTTGGCTGTGGAGGCGACCGGGATAAGAAAAAGAGACCTCTAATGGGGAAGATCGCAGCCCAGTATAGTGACTTT
>CAZYJA010000241.1:0-231 GCA_964647245.1 uncultured Syntrophomonas sp.
TATGCTCCGATACCAGCTGCAGGGAATCACCATCACCGGTTACAATAACGCAGTCGATTCCCTCAGCTTCGGCAGTCCGACTCAGGGTGCCGATAATATCATCCGCTTCATAGCCCTGCTTCTCGATATAGGTTATATTCAAGGCACAGAGCACCACGCGTATAATTTGAAATTGCCCGACGAGTTCATCCGGGGTAGCCGATCGATTAGCTTTATAGTCACTGTAGGTAT
>CAZYJA010000241.1:241-4185 GCA_964647245.1 uncultured Syntrophomonas sp.
GACAGCCCTCCCGGATCAGGCTTTTTTCCAGTTTATGTTCTTCTTCCGGTGACAACGGAACGCCGAGCCTTTTGAATTCCGGATCTATTTGCAGTATCTTCTTCATCTTCTCTCCCTCATTCTGCTTCTGTAATGCGCTCCATCACGTCCATGTCAAAAGCCACCGCAATATGAGTGGGCTGCAGCTCACGAATCGCACGATTTAGCATGGTAAGAAAACCATATACGCCGTTGGTGAATATCCCCTCCCGGGTTTGCAAAAGAGGGAGCGCGTAGAAAGCCCTAAATAAAAGGCTATTCCCATCTATAAGCATGACTTTTTTATCGAACATCAGCAAATCTCTCCCTTATATAAGCTTTTTCCCTGCCGTTTTAATTATAGCGTTTTTTTCCCTCTTCACGAAATATTCCTGCATTATTATAGCTCTAACCGGGGATGAAGTATTGACGCGTATGCTCCTCCAGTAATAAAGAACCTAAGTAAAATATTATTTCCATATAACTTTTTTAACCACTTTAGGTCATACATCTTTCCCGAGTGTCTTTTGGACGTTAGTATGCAGACTAAAGCTCACATTGCGCAGTTAGTCTGCATTTTTTATTGCCAAAATCCAAATGAACAATAAAGAAGGTAATAGGGGGATCGAGTACTGCCCGCCCTATTACCTTCTCTTTTGCACACCCTTATACAAAAAACCTAATTACGCTGAATAGCTACAGAATACTCTTCTTATACCTGTTCTCAGTAGTCCCGGTAGGGAAGATATTGCTGGTTGCATACTGGCTGTTGGCTATAGAACTAATAGAACCATTATCATCTAGTGATTCTGGGTCTTTGCGGTTGGGATCCTGTTCTTCTAGCAACATAATCACCTCTTTTAATTTGTAATTCTACCTGGCTAGCTATCCTGATTTTCTTTGGGTACCTTTTTTGCGCCTATACCGCTAGTTCCAGTAGGAACAACGCTGCTTAGTTCAGTTTCCACGATATCACTATACCTGCTCGGACTGGTTCCGTGCATGTTATTAGCCTGTAGTGCTTCTTCATCTTTGGCATCAGGACCTACCATAAGCTTAACTCCTCCTTTCTTTGGGCGTATTTATTGTCGCCTAAAATGTTGGGGATAATACCAAGCGCAGTGATAATACTATCATTAACAAAAAAAGGTGGCAGGTGATTATTATGGACTGTTTTAAAAGAATCAATAAACTCCATAATCTTATTGTGGCAAAAGAAGCTGAAAATATTCCCGGTCCCTATAAGGTGGGGGTTGATTTGGGTACAGCCGATGTGGTTCTGGTGGTAACAGACCGCGATGGAAATCCAGTAGCCGGCAGCATCCGCTGGACATCGGTGGTACGAGATGGATTGGTGGTAGATTTTAGAGGAGCCACCCAGATAGTCGAAGAGCTGAAAGCGGAAGTAGAGCAAATAATGGACACCACCTTGGATAAAGGGGCAACCGCAGTTCCGCCGGGTACGGTGGGGCGAAACGCCCAGGCGTGCTGCCACATTTGCGCAGGAGCAGGTCTTGAGCCAGTTTGCCTGGTAGATGAACCCGTAGCTGCGGCCCGAGCCCTGAATGTCACCCGCGGAATAGTAGTGGACATAGGTGGAGGCACTACCGGTATTGCGGTAGTGAAGGACGGGAAAATTGTTTTTACTGCGGATGAACCTACGGGCGGGACCCACATATCCCTGGTTTTGGCTGGAGCTTATAAAATACCCTTTGAGGCAGCAGAAGCAATAAAAAAGGACCCCTCTAACACCCGGGAAATAATGCCGGTCATTATCCCGGTTATCGAAAAAATGGCTACTATTGTGAATGATATGCTAGCCGGCTATAAGGAATTCGAGGATTACCCGGTTTATGTCGTGGGAGGTACGGCGTATCTGGAGGACTTTGGCAGAGAATTCGGAAGAGCCTTTGGGCGGGAGGTGCAAGTACCACCCCACCCACTTCTGGTTACCCCTTTAGGGATAGCCTTATTCGGTTAGCATCATATAGGAAAGGTAATTTATTTCTTACCAGCTTCAAGGCTTAAAGGATTGAGCGGAATATTCCTTGAATCTCTTCTTTTGAGCCGGGGCGGGGATTGGTAAGGCTGCAGATATCTTTGAGGGCATTGTCGGCCAGGTGGGGGATATCCTCTTGATTAAAGCCTTTCAGATCACTCAATTTGGCCGGTAATCCCAGGCTAATATAGAGCTGGCGCACCTGATCAATAACCAATTTCCCGCTTTCCACTGAAGATAGACCGGTGGTAGCTATCCCTGCCGCCCGGGCAATATCTGCATACCTTGCGGGGATAACGGGCAGGTTGAATTCCATTACGGCGGGAAGCAGAATGGCATTACACAAGCCGTGGGGCAAATTGTAAAAACCGCCTAACTGGTGGGCCATGGCGTGTACAAGCCCCAAACCGGCATTATTGAAGGCTATTCCAGCCAAGTATTCTGCATAAGCCATACCTTCCCGGGCGTCCAAATCAGTGCCGTTAAGATACGCTTTATGTAGGTTGGCAAAGATTAACTCTATGGACTTGAGAGCCTGGCAATCAGTTACTGGTGAGGCCTCGATTGATACGTAGGCTTCAATGGCATGCGTCAGAGCATCAAGGCCAGTAGCCGCAGTCAGGCCCGGTGGCATGCCGGTCATAAGTTCTGCGTCGCTGACGGCAATAATCGGGGTTATATGCCAATCGCTAATTGCCATTTTAACGTGTCTTTCTTCATCTGTGATAATGCAAAATCGAGTCACTTCACTCCCGGTGCCAGCAGTGGTATTAATAGCAATAAGTGGGGCTGAGGTGTTTTTGCTTTTGTCGGTGCCTTCATAGTTTCTAAGATTCCCGCCATTGGTTGCCAAAAGGGCGATGGCCTTGGCGCAATCGTGGGGGGAACCACCGCCAAAGGATATTAAATAGTCGCAGCCATTATCAAGATATAATTTTAACCCCAACTCCACCTGAGCTACCGTAGGGTTGGGTGAAACATCTTTATAAATTATATAGAGAATATCCTGGGCATCGAGCAGGCCCAGCAGGTTCTCAACCAGGCCGCTGTCTACTAATGGTTTGTCACTTACAATGAGCGCTTTTCTCAACCGCATTGGCTTTATGTAACTTATGGCCGCTTCCAGGCAACCGACACCCACGATGCTGATAGGCGACATGAAATATGCGTGAGCTTTTTTTACCGTCATTTTTAAACCTCCTAGTATAGTGTCGGAATTATTATATACAGTTTAGGGAAAATAAAAACTCGATTGGAAACTTATATTGATGAATATTTTTTAACGAGAGGAAGAGACTTCTACTTAAGGTCTTTTCCTCTTTGATTTTTGCGAAAGGAGGTTGTAACAAAATGAACGAAGCATTGGGTATGGTGGAAACCAAAGGCCTGGTAAGCGCTATTGAAGCTGCCGATGCCATGGTCAAAGCTGCAAATGTGGCATTAGTCGGTTACGAAAAAATCGGTTCTGGCCTGGTTACCGTTATGGTGCGTGGCGATGTGGGTGCAGTCAGCGCCGCCACAGATGCCGGAGCTGCTGCAGCCAGAAATGTGGGTGAAGTTGTATCAGTTCATGTGATTCCCCGCCCTCATTCCGACGTGGAAAACATTCTTCCAAAACTACAGCAGGGATAATAATGGAGGTGAAATAAAAAATGCAGGACCAATTGATTGAAAAAGTCATGGGTGAGGTTAAAAAACGTATGGAGAATGACCCTTCATGTAATACCAGTCCAGGCAACCGAGTTTTATCAAAACCAGGCATCACCGAATATGTGGGTACCGCCATCGGCGACACTATCGGGTTGGTTATCGCTAACGTTGACCAGACCTTGCATGACGCCATGAAACTGGACCCCAAATACCATTCCATCGGTATCCTGGGGGCTCGCACTGGTGCCGGACCCCACATCATGGCGGCCGATGAGGC
>CAZYJA010000242.1:0-4156 GCA_964647245.1 uncultured Syntrophomonas sp.
CTACCACCAGAGCCTGCAGCCAGTCTATCAATTCGCTGGTGCTGGGTTTCTTCTGAATATTGGGAATATTTCGCAGCGTATAAAAAGTTTCCATGGCCTGTTCCAGCAACCGCTTATCCAGATCAGGATGATGGACCTTAATTATCTGGCTCATTTCTTCAGGGTTTGGGAAAGCAATATAATGGAAAATACACCGGCGCAAAAAAGCGTCCGGCAATTCTTTTTCGGCGTTGCTGGTAATAATAACGATAGGTCTGGACTTAGCCGTCACCGTCTCCCTGGTTTCAGGTATATAATAGGTCATCTGATCCAATTCCCATAAAAGATCATTGGGAAACTCCAGGTCAGCCTTATCAATCTCATCGATCAATAAAACTACCTGCTCATTGCTCTGGAAAGCTTCGCCCATTTTGCCCGATCGGATGTATTGCTTGATATTAGCCACATCATGATCCTTAAACTGGCTATCATACAGCCTTTGCACCGTATCATAAATGTATAGGCCTTCCTGTGCCTTGGTAGTAGATTTTATATTCCAAATAAAAATGTTCTTGTTCAGAGCTTCAGCTATACTTAAAGCCAACATGGTTTTGCCGGTGCCCGGTTCCCCTTTAATTAAGAGGGGCTTGCCCAGAGCCATTGCAATGTTGACGCTGTTCCTCAACTCATCGCTGACGATGTAACCAGATGATCCCTGGTACTTGGTTATGTTAGCTGCCATATCTAATAATTCCTCCTGTTCCGCCAGAGAACTCTTAATCCTCTAAGAACCCCCAAGATAAAATTCCATAATCAAATTGAATAGTACCAGATAAGAATTATCTCGTCAACGCGTTCAGCTAGCTGCAGATCGGCCCGCCAAAAAACCGGTGGAAAATGCTGCTTGCAAGTTATAGCCTCCGGTGTAACCATCTATATCCAGGACTTCGCCCGCCCAAAAGAGTCCCGGCACTAGTTTTGACTGCATGGTTTTAGGATCAACTTCTTTTACATTTACCCCACCCGCGGTAATGATCGCCTCGGCGACGGGTCTGGTGTCATAAATAGTCAAACGCAAGTGTTTCAAGAGATGCACCAGGCCTAGTCTTTCACTACGGTTAATCTGGTGACAGGGCTTGCCGGCGTCAATGCCACTGAGGTTTATAATCACCGGGATTAGTTTTTGGGGTAATAGGTCATCCAGGGCGTTGCGAAAGATTTTGCGGGAATATTTGTCCAAATCTCGCCGCAGACGTTCATCCAGCTTTTCTTCACTCAAAGCCGCTTTAAGATCCAACTCGATGGTAACCGGCTTTTTTTCCCGGTACAGGTAGCCCCCTATATCATGACTCATAGAAAGGATGATAGGTCCAGATAGACCAAAGTGGGTAAATAGGAGTTCGCCGCAATCCTCATTAATTTTCTTGCCTAAAGCGTTATAGGCGGTGGCCCGGGTATGTTTGAGGCTTAATCCCTGTAAATCTTTAACCCAATCTTCCCGCGCCAACAATGGCACCAGACCGGGCCGCGGCTCGATAATGCTGTGCCCGGCAGCAGCTGCCCATTGATATCCATCGCCGGTAGAACCTGTACCGGGATAAGACAAGCCGCCGGTAGCAATAATTACCGCTTCGGCCGGCATTCTCCCCCCTATAATATCTACGCCTATAACTCTACCATCTTTTATGGCTATTCCTTGGACCGCGGTAGCAGTCTTTAATTTAACCCCCGCTTTTTGCAGGGCATCCACCAGTAACGCTACCACATCCAGAGCCTTATCGGACTCCGGAAACACCCGATTGCCCCGTTCTACTTTGGTCTTTAAGCCCTGCTCTTCCAGGAAGGCTATAAGATCCAGATTGGAAAACTCATGGAAGGCGCTGAAGAGAAAGCGTCCATTGCCGGGAAAACCCTTAATCAAATCATCTTTGTCTACCGATGAAGTAATATTGCAGCGACCCTTACCGGTAATCGCCAGTTTTTTGCCGGGGCGATCCTTCTTTTCTATGATGGTCACCAGAGCCCCCTGGCGAGCGGCCGTAATGGCTGCCATCATACCGGCCGGACCAGCCCCGATCACGATAATTGACTTCATTATATTGTCCTCCTGATTATTCTTACTAATCCCCAGGCCCTGAGGCCCTCGCCACCGTTGAAATTCGTTATGGTTAACCTCCATACCCTGCTGTTGGTCATACTGAGCTTCAGCGAAGGATATTGCTCCTAATATGTACCCCTTTTAATTGTTTATCCCGACTAAAAAGTGTACAATATGTATTATTGTATAGGAAAGGGAGGAATATGAAAATTGGATAACGCTGCTCACGAAAATATTAATCCAATTGTCGAACCGCAATTAAGATCGGGGGTCCCCCGGTTTCTTTTTGTAGCCATAATAGCGATTTTAGGTGCCATGTACTGGTATGCGGCCTATGGAGAAACCCCGGCTCCCGAAAAAACTGTCAACAATTTTTACCAGGCCTATTTCGAGCGTGATTTCGATACCGTCGCTAGAAACTTAAGTGTATTTTGGTCAGCCCGTTTCTTACCAGAGTATGCCATTATGACCCCGGCCGAACTTTTGGCCAACAGAGCCAAAATAGAAGCCGAAATAAGCACCGTAATTGCAGATATTGAAGCGGAGAATACAGTCCCTGAAGGCGTTTCCATTGAAATAATGCCCGACTACACTAAAATTGGGAAGAATAGCGCCATAGTTGTTTATAAGTTTATTGAGAATGGTCAAGATTCCGGAATGGAGACTGCTCTGCTTATTAAGGAAAATGAACAAATGCGAATTTTCAATATGTCGCCAATTGATGTTGAGACTTTAGAGCAGATAAAAGCGGTAGAAATAAATGTACTGGACGAGAATTTTGCCGCTTTATTAACCACTGAAGAAGTCAAATAACACAATATATTTAATAACGCTCCAATCACTTATAATTATTCGACATCCTGCGGAGCGCAGTAAAAGGTACAATACAATCGGACGGCTGGCGATTATGGCGGGTTTACGGTATGAGGATGGGGATACACCCCTTAAGGGTATGTCCCCGTTTAAGATGTCGATTGAAAGGGTCTTGCGAATTAGCACAGCGATTAGCGACAATATTCGTGAGTGAAGCGAACATCAGCGTCCTATTGAAAGCGACCGGCGAGGGAGCATCGGTTGCACTCCAGAGTGTGGTGCCCGGAGGGTGCCTTTTTTAATGGACTAAAGGATTAGCCTGGGCCAAACCTATTCTAATCCTTTATTATGGCCTGTGTGCCTAACTTGTCGTCTAATCCAGCCTTATATGGTTGACCTACTGGCAATCACTGCCCCTGCCTCGGTGCAGATCCCAGGGTTTACCTTACAGCCGGCCCCGATAACACTTTCCTGTATAATGCTTTGATCGCCGATGGCTGTATCATTCCATATCACAGAATCACTAATTATTACATTATCACCTATCCTGGAGCCCGCTCCTATAACTACACTTCCCCTAAACTGAACGTTTCGTCCCAATTGGACCCCTTCCCCTAGTAAAACCTTACTGCCGGTTTCATTTACCTGGAGCGTTCCCCCCATATTTAAACGTACCTGCCCCGCCAGGGCATCGGCATGAGCCTGTCGGTAGGTATCTATATTACCCACATCGCACCAGTAGCCATCCATGGTAACTCCGTAAAAAGGGCAACCTGCTTGCACCAGATGCGGAAACACCTGCTTGCCAAAGTCATAAAACTGACCAACCGGTATGTAGTTAAAAATCTCAGGTTCGAAAACATATATTCCGGTATTGGCGACCCGGCTTAAGGCTTTTTCAGGCCGGGGTTTTTCCTGAAAACTTTTTATAAGTCCATCCTCATCGGTGATAACAATTCCAAAATGTTCTACGTCCTTAACTTCTTTCAACGCAATGGTGGCGAGGGATCCTTTCTGCTTATGAGCCTGAACCAGCCGGCCAAGATCTATATCGGTCAAGGCATCCCCGCTTACAATTACGAAGGTATCATCAAGAAACCATTCGCAGCGTTTTACCCCCCCGGCAGTCCCCATCAGCACCTCTTCACGGGAATATTCCATCGCGACTCCAAAATTGCATCCATCCCCAAAATAATTACTAATACAATCGGTATGGTAATGCAGGTTGGCAATAATACTCCTAAATCCATATTCCCGCAAAAGCTG
>CAZYJA010000243.1:0-4144 GCA_964647245.1 uncultured Syntrophomonas sp.
AATTGTTGTTTATTTGCGGGAAATTCTCACACGGTCTGACGTCCCGGTGTAACGCCGGTGTAACGTGCGATTACCTACCTAACCTGGCCATCACCATAAATGATAAATTTGCTGGTGGTCAGTTCCTTTAGTCCCATGGGACCGCGGGCGTGCAGCTTTTGGGTGCTGATGCCCATTTCGGCACCAAAGCCGAATACTCCTCCATCGGTAAAGCGAGTGGAGGCATTGGCATATACCGCAGCAGCGTCCACCTCGGCTAAAAAGCGGCGTACACTACTATAATCATCACTGACAATTGCTTCACTATGACCGGTTCCATATTGATTTATATGATCAATGGCTTCATCCAGGCTCTCCACCAGCTTAACTGACATAATCAGATCCAGATATTCTTCGGCCCAATCTGCATCGGTGGCGGCTTTTATTCCGGGAACTATTCTTTGACTATTACTACAGCCCCTTATTTCTACCCCCGCCTCCTGCAGGTCCTTAATGATTCCAGGCAGGAATTGCTCGGCTACATCCGCATGCACCAGCAAAGTCTCAGCGGCATTACAGACCGAGGGCCTTTGTACCTTGGCGTTATGCACTATTTTTAAGGCTTTCTCATAGTCGCCGTTTTTATCAATATACACATGGCAATTACCCATACCGGTCATAATTACAGGTACGATAGCATTCTCCAGCACCACCTGTTTTAGGCCTTTACCGCCACGAGGTATCAAAACATCCAGGTATTCATGCATTTTCATCATGAAAACAACCGCTTCCCGATCCTCACTGTCAACTAATTGAATGGCTCCTTCCGGTATTCCGCATTGACTGGCAGCGGCGGATATAATCCGGGCGATGACCCGGTTAGAGTTCAAGGCTTCTTCCCCACCTCGCAAAAGGATAGCATTGCCGGACTTGAGGCACAGCCCAGCCGCGTCCGCAGTTACATTAGGACGAGATTCATATATGATACCGATTACCCCCATAGGAGTTCTTATCCGGCTTATATCCAGGCCATTTGGTCTACGGCTGGCATCAATCAGTTCTCCGACTGGATCTGGTAAGGCAGCTATATCTCTCAAGCCCTGGGCCATGTCATAAACCCGACTGTCAGTTAAGGTTAGCCTCTCCAGTAAAGCGGCAGTTAATCCCTGCTGCTTGCCCAGTTCCAAATCTATCGCATTGGCCGCCAGTATTTCTGCCTGACCAGCTTCTAATTGGTCAGCCATGGTATGTAATGCGGTATTCTTAATATTGGTAGAGGCGGTAGCTAAAAAGCGAGCTGCTGCTTTCGCTTTGACCCCCTGAGCGACCAAAATTTCCTGAATAGTATTCATATTGACTCCTCCCAATATATTGATTCATTAACACTCGAGAAATGAAAAAGCAAAGAAATGGTACATATTGCATTAACTGAAGGGTGTATTATGTAACACAAGAACCGTCCCCTTGTTACTCCGTCCCCTTGTTACTCTGCTAGCATTTAATCCACAGGTTGTTGCGGTGGATTACCTCGTCATAATCCTTCTCCCCTAGTATCTTCTGAATATCTGTGGATTTTTGACCGGCAATCCGTCTTATCTCATCAGCGTCATAATTAACCATACCCCGGGCTATTTCCAGTCCCTCACTATTGAGCACGGCCACCACCGTACCCCGTTCGAAGTCACCCTCTACCCCCACAATTCCCGAAGCCAGCAAACTCTTGCCTTTATTTAAAAGCGCATTGGCTGCTCCGGAATCTACCTTAACTTTTCCCTGGAGCACGGTGCCAAAGGCAATCCACTTTTTACGCGCCTGCATCTTCTCTTCTTTGGGCACAAAAAGGGTGCCTAGCCTCTCTCCGGCAATAATCCTGCGAATGACATTGGTTTCACTACTATTGGCGATGACCAAAGGAACTCCGGCTGCCATACAAATCCGCGCTCCTCTTAGCTTGGTAATCATACCCCCTTTGGAAAAAGCAATTCCGCGGCTATTGGAGTTCTCTTCCATCTCGCCAGTAATTTCATATACTTCGCTCATAAGACAGGCATCCTTATGGATACGGGGGTCCCGGTCATATAAGCCATCAACATCGGACAATATAATCAATAAGTCCGCATCTACCAGACCCGCAATCATGGTGGACAGCAAGTCATTATCGCCGAATTTTATCTCCTCCACCGTTACCGTATCATTCTCGTTAATGATCGGGATAACCTGCATGTTGAGAATCGCGAGAAAGGTGTTAGTGGCATTAAGGTAGCGCATTCTCTCATCCAAATCCTCACGCGTAAGTAAAACCTGAGCCACCGTTTTTCCATATTCGGCAAATATCTTCTCGTACATGTGCATCAATGCGCCCTGGCCAATGGCCGCCAAGGCTTGTTTCTCGGGCAAGGTTTTAGGTACTTTTTTCAGACCCATGCGGTTGGCCCCTGTGCCTATTGCCCCCGAGCTAACCAGCAAGACCTCGATATCCTGGTTATGTAAATCAGCCAGTTCTCTTACAATCCGCTCCATTCGCCCCAGGTTTAACTGGCCGTTGGCGTGGGTTAGGGTACTGGTTCCTACCTTAACCACAATTCTCTTATAATTTTTAAAACCATTCCGCATGTTTCCAACTCCCCCGCGCATTTATTCGCTATAATCAAATTCCATGTCTTTAATCCTAACCGTGTCACCTGCCTGAATGCCTTTGGCCTTCAATGCTTCATCCAATCCCATCCGGGCAGTGGTTCTCTGGAATTTTTGCACGTTCTCATCCTGACTGAAATTAGTCATATCGACCAAATTCTCAATGCGTTTGCCGGACACCTGGTAAACCCCATCAATAACATCTATTACAAATGGCACCTCTGGCTCGAACCGCCTAATAAACCTGGTCTCACCAATATGTTCTTCGGGCGGAATGCTTTGTAAGAGCTCATAAGTTTTTTCAATCAGTTCATCCACACCCTGACCAGTAACGGCTGATATCCCATAAACCAGGTCGCCGTATTTATCCTGCAAGGCTTTATATTTATCCTGGGCATCGGGCACATCCAATTTATTGGCTACAATCAGATAGGGTCGTTTAAGCAGATCCGGATTATAAAACTCGAGCTCCTGGCGCAGAATTATAAAATCTTCCAGCACATCCCGATGGTCGACTTCAGCCGTGTCCAGGATGAACAGTAAAACCTTATTTCTTTCGATATGGCGCAGAAAGTCAAGGCCCAGGCCCACACCCTCATGCGCTCCTTCAATCAAACCCGGAATGTCAGCAATAACAAAGGATTCCTTATTCTTGGTTAAAACCACCCCTAGATTAGGGGTAAGAGTAGTAAAGGGATAATCGGCAATTTTCGGACGGGCTGCCGATACTCGGGAAATGAAGGTTGACTTACCCGCATTGGGATAACCTACCAGGCCCACATCAGCCAGCAACTTCAACTCCATTCGAATCCACTTTTCTTCGCCTGGCTCACCGTTCTCAGCCATGGACGGCGCCTTGTGGGTAGCATTGGCAAAACGGCTGTTGCCCTTGCCGCCTCGTCCGCCCCGGGCAATAATGGCTTCCTGTCCCGGCGCGGTAAAATCAGCAATTATCTCATTAGTATCATCATCCAGGACAATAGTGCCCACCGGTACTTTTACCAACAGGTTCTCTCCCCAGGCTCCATGCTGGTTCTTGCCCATCCCGTGCACACCTCGGTCAGCCTTGAAGTGCTTGCGGTAGCGGAAATCCATCAAAGTGCTCATACCTTCATCAGCGACAAATATTACGTTGCCGCCCCGGCCCCCATCACCGCCGTAAGGGCCACCCAGGGGCACATATTTCTCGCGGCGAAAGGCCACGCACCCATTACCACCGTCTCCGCCCTTTAAATATACCTTGGCATGATCTATAAACATTAACTCACTCCTTGTTTATCCTAATCCCCTTGGAACTTTCCCATACTGCTGAGGTAAAAAACATATCTACTCCCGATTCATCTTCATAAATCGACAGATAGACAACGGTATCCTCCTTCGCTGGGGCTATAGTCTGGCCCAGAATATCTATGCTGTGGTAAGGCTCGTTCCTTGCTTTTAATATGTCCCAGGATGTAATATCCAAATCCTCATAACGAAGAATAATTCCCAGATCACGGATTCGGGACAGCTGTTCATAAAAATAGAGAGC
>CAZYJA010000244.1:0-4123 GCA_964647245.1 uncultured Syntrophomonas sp.
GCAGGCTGCCCCAAGAATCAGCGTAATGGTGCCTGTGGCGGGAGTTATAACGGTTGGTGTGAAGTATTCCCCAATGAAAAGAAATGCATCTGGGTTAAGGCCTACGCGATGCTTAAGGCTTATAACGAAGAGAGTCAACTGGAAAACTTATACGTGCCTCCGGTCAACTGGGATCTATATCAAACCTCAGCCTGGTATAACTACTACACCGGCCGGGACCACTCGGCAGTTAAATGAGACAGGGTAAATTCAAGAACCGTCCCTGAATTTACCCTGTCTCGCCCCATTGTTGCACTCATAGTACGCTGCAGGTTATTTGGGCGCTGCATTGTTGGGCAAGTGAAGTTAATTGGTTAAACAATGAGGACATCCTGCTATAATTATTATCGGCACTGGCTTTTTCAATATAGGCAGCCAATTCTGATATTTGCATGAAGCCATACATGCCAGCTGTTCCCTTGAGGCCATGACTTATGCTTCTTATTCCTTCCTGGTTCTTCGTATCAATGGCATCTTTTAAATCGTTCAGCATTTCCTCCAGCATCTCTACAAATTCCGGTAAGAGATCAGCAATTAATTGCCGGGATAGGAAATCTGCGTTTTTATTCTTAATAAACTGGTTATTTAGATAAGTTCGTATTTCACGCACCAGGGCATCAGATTTAAAAGGTTTGGCCAGATAAGATGAGCAACCGCAAGCCATACATTTGTCGCGGTCATTGCTCATAGAGTTAGCAGTGATTGCGATAATAGGAAGCTCATCCCAGCTTGGGTTGGCGCGAATATGGCGAGTGGCCTCATATCCATCCATAATGGGCATCTGCATGTCCATAAGTACAATATCAATGTCTTTGCGTTGCAATAGGTTTAAACACTCCAGACCGTTATTGGCCGTAATAACCTCGAAGCCATAGTTTAGCAGCATTTGGGTTACCAGTTTCTTATTTAGTTCGTTATCTTCTACCAGTAATACAGTGACTGGTATGAACTCGGCGGATAACTCATCAACCGCAGCAGCCATAGGTGAGTCCTGGTCCAAAATGATTTCGCTGGCTATATTAAGGTTCATATCCAGGGGAATAATAAAGCTGACGGTAGTACCGCTTCCCTCCAGACTCTCTGCCCATATTTTCCCGCCCATCAAGTTAATTAGCTTTTTGCAGATATAGAGTCCTAAACCGCTGCCGCCAAAGCTCCGGGAGGTAGAAGCGTCGACCTGGGTAAAAGGGTTGAAAATACTTTCGAGCTTGTCCGCGGGAATGCCGATGCCAGTATCGGCTACAGTAACCAAGAGTGAATTATGGTCGGAATTGTTGGTTTCCAGGGTGGCAGTTATCTTAATTCCACCCCGAAGCGTAAATTTAACTGCGTTGTGTAAAAGGTGAGCAATTACCTGGCGCAATTTAATATGATCCAGTACCACCGTAACGGGAAGATTTTGGTCTACGTTTAGTTCTAACAGTAGTCCCTTGTGTTGAAGATCAGCCTCGACCACCGCAGTAGTTTTCTTTAGAACTTCGGAAAGGCTGCCTGGGAATGGATCAAGTTTCAATAAGCCAGTTTCAATATTAGAGACATCCAGAATATCACCAATAATGTTTAGAAGTCGCTCCCCACAGTCCTTTATGGTATTTACGTTATCGAGTTGCTCGTGGCTCAGCTGACTATGTTCCAATAAGTCAACTGAACCTAATATCCCAATCATGGGGGTGCGCAGTTCATGGGTTACATTGGCTAAAAAATGGTTTTTGGCAGCATTGGCGGATTCAGCATTCTGCCGGGCGGCAATTAAATCACTGATATCGTAGGAGATAACCACTAATGCCCCGGTGACATCCTGCCTATCCAGGGGATGGAAGCGGTGCATGATAGTTTTCTCGATTCCCTTCGCCCAGATAGTCTGTTCTTCCTTCCATGTCTCGCCGGTCTTAAGGTAGCCGTTGATGGCGGCTAGCTTGGTTTTATCAAAAGGACAGCTGGGATAACGAAGGCTGGTATTATAGTTGAAAAATCCAAACAGTTTTTTGGCTAATTGATTTGCATAGATTACCTCACCATGATTGTTAATGACTAAAATGCTTTTTTGCAAATGCTCTAGAAGGTAAGCCTGGAATTCCTGTTGATTGGGGAATTCTACAAGCTCATCGTTAGGTTGTGCGAATAGAATAGTCGTCGGGTCATAGCAATAATTCGAGTATTGGTCGGTTAGGCCATTATGGTATATTACTCGTTGAAAATTAAAGTAACGTTGCTGGACCAACCAGCCGATTAGGATTACTGCCAAGATATCTATTGTCGAGATTTGTGGGGAGAAGGCTGTCATATTCAGCTGATTACCCCAGTTTTCTAGCCCAGGAGTTACTTTTAAAAGACCCTCAATCCGTGTTACTATGACAATTAGTATGATCATAAGCCACGAAAATGGAGCAAGATGTGCAGCTATTTTTCTAAACATTTTAAGCCACCCTTCAATATTTAGCTCACAATGGAGCCTGATCAGTGATTACAACAATAGAATACAACATCAGTTTTGAGAAAAATGTAATATTATGGGTAGTGAATAAAAAAACTTTGGCTGTTTCCTGGCGATAGGGGTCTAATCTTGATTTAATCTGGAAATAACAGCCTATTTTGTCCGAGTAAATATTTTATTGAAGTTTTCTCCAGTGAAAATGAAAGATTTTATCAGAATATATGTATGTTTGTTTGTATAGGCAGGAATTAAAAATGCAAGCAGAAGTAATGACGAGAGGATGTAAGGTAGATGCAGCGGTTAAGGTATAAAGGTGTCACGGCAATAATGGCTTTACTGGCAGTGCTGATTTTTAGCCTGGGAGGCCACGTTGCGGCGCAAGCGGGGCAGGTAATTAAGATATTTATTGATGGCAGTCAGGTTCCATCGGATACCAGTCCGGAGGTTATTGCAGGAAGAACGTATGTCCCAGTAAGAGTTATTAGTGAAAATCTAGGAGCTAAGGTTGAGTGGAAACAGGATACTCGACAGGTGGTCATAAATTGGCAGACCAATTCTAGCTTCACCCTACCTGTCAATAGGCAGGGGGAGATTCAGATCATAATTGATGGAGAAGTTCTGGTGGTCACTGCTGATTATGTTAAACCTTATGTAACCAATGAACGTACTATGATTCCTCTGCGGGCTGTTGGAGAAGCTCTCGACTGCGATGTTAGCTGGTCAAAGGAATCTAACACGGTAGACATTAAGACTAAAGTATTTTCGGCCAAAAATCAGCTATTGAAAGACTTGGCGCAGTATCGTACCAATCTGAAGTTAATGGACGGATCGGTAATAAATTCAGAAATATTAGTGAATATGGACGCTTCCGAATTTAGTGCGGCTCAGTTAGAGGTATTTAAAATCTATCTGGGTGACTTAAGCAAATATCAGCCAACTATCACCCTGCCTACTGGTGAGAAGATAAATACTTCAGACTTAAGCATTATGGGGAACTCCTACTTAACGGCGGAGCAATTAAAGAAGTGGATTAGTAACGATACTCCAAGGATAAGTGCTAACATGGCCTCAAAGGGCCTTATATTTAAACCTATCCCGGATTTGGCAGACCTATACATAAAAATAGGTGCCGAGTATGGGATCAGAGGGGATATTGCTTTTTGCCAGGCAGCCAAGGAAACAGGTTACTGGCAATTTACCGGTCAAGTTCAGCCCGAGCAGAATAATTACTGCGGTCTTTATGCTACCGGTAGAATTCTGGACGGAACTGAATCGGCGAATGGGGCTGATCCTACTCAGGTTAGTCTTGTGCCAGGAACATGCGGAGCGAAGTTTGCAACCCCGGCAGCGGGAGTAGAGGCCCATATCCAGCATCTTTATGCCTATGCAACTAAACAAGCACTGCCAGTTAATAGAATGCTTATTGACCCACGCTATGCCTTGGTCAGCAAAGGTATTAGTCCAACCTGGCAAGGGCTAAATGCACGTTGGGCTGTTCCAGGAATAACTTATGGTCAGAGTATCATTAATGATTATTGGGTGAAAGCCCTCAATAGTAGGTAGCATTGTGTAAAGCAAGGGGACGTTCTTTTGGGACTTCTTCATTGCTTTATTATTCTCAATAAAAAAGCAGGTACCCATAGATGGTGC
>CAZYJA010000245.1:0-4115 GCA_964647245.1 uncultured Syntrophomonas sp.
AAGAACCGTCCCCGAATTTACAAGAACCGTCCCCGAATTTCAATAATTTTAAACCTAAGGGGGAGTTGCAGCGCAACTCCCCCTCGCAATTTCGCCTAAAAGGGAGACCGTGGGAATGACCTTCCCCTTGACGCGCCTAGCGTGCCCGTGTATCTAGTTTGAATAGCTTGCTTGCGGCCCACTCACAGATCCAGATTGCCACGAGTCCGGCTCCCCCCAGCAGGGTTCCGGTTAGGAGGCCGGCCAGAGTGCGGTTGGCGGAGATCGATACGGCGGTAAAGACATGGGAGAAGCTATTAACCATGGAGATGCTACCCATCATTACCCCCAGGCCCAGGACCAGAAGGATAGCCTGGTGCTGGTATTTGCGATACAGGTACACCATGGCAAATAGGGCCGGATAGCCGATCAAAAGTTCTTTGAAACGGGGCCGGGCCAGGAAGATACCTTCCAGGATCTCCCGCAGTCTAATCTCCAGAGACGATACGCTAACCACCGCATTGCCGCTGCGTCCCAGGTAGTAATATATGGCCAGGAGTCCAACCATACCGCTAAGTAAGACCAGGTAACTGGGTTTATCCTGTAAAAATTTCATAGCATTATTCTTGAAGTCAGCAAAACCAACCATACAGCTCACATAGTTGACGAAGAACAGCACGAGCGGTAAAAGAAAGGCCAGTTTCACCCCGCTGAATATATATACGTTCATGATAAAGCGGATATCTGCCAGGCTGGTAACCACGGTGTACATCCCCAAGGCATTAATTCCCAGGATAATGGCCAGTGAGACCACCAGTTGCAGCAAGAATGGCTTCTGACGGTTATTTTTCAAATACATCAATAAGAGCAAACTGGAAAAACAGGGGTAGAGTATGGCTGCCGCCAAGGCGTACACTTTGGAGAAATCTGCACTTAAGACCATATTAGCAACTATACATGCTAAACTACCCAGAACTAACCAGCCAGCCAGCCAGGAGATTTTCAATTTCGGCCGGAACAGGTAGAGCAGGTAGAGAGTCCCGGCCAGCAAAAGGCTTAAGGCTACCATCGTCCGGTGGGTGGGGCTCGGTATTTCGCCGGATAGGGCTTGTAAGGGTTGATCAATGCTATAACCCTTCAGGGCGATAGTAGCCTGGAATTTACCAATTGTATTAATGGTATTATCTATATTTTTGGAGAAGCTCACCCTCTGGTCCTTAAAAGGAACTACATAAACAATGCGGATACCCCGATCAATAACCCCACGTACCCAGCGATAGTAGCGTTCATCAATGTTTTGCACAAATTCATCATTGCTGCTGGAATAAACTCGGTTGATTGGGTAACCGGTGGCCTGCATCAATTGGTCCAGGCCATTTTGATTTATATATTGCAGTTGGGCGGGAGTCTCGATAATCCCCACAATTAATCCGTATTTCTTAACCAGGTTTTCGAGCCATTCCAAGTGATTCGGCCATCCACTCAGCTCATTACCAGCAAAAATGAGGTTTTTCACTCCATAATCGGCTACAGCACGTTCGTATTCGGCCAGGTATTGGATGTTGGACCCCAGGTTATTGCCGGGACGCAGTATAATGTTAAACCCGCTGGCATGTAACTGTTTGAGGACATTATCATCAAATCCCAGGCGGGCATCCAGATCTTTGCTGACAGCCTTATTCTTTTCCATTGAAGGGTTCGCTTCAATAGTAATCGGTACTAATTCAGCATTAATAATGAAATAGCTCTTGCCGGCTAGAGTGAAGCTGATCAATTCGTTAGGGAGAAAACGGGCGCCAAGTCGTTCCTGCAGAAAAGCGGCCACCTTTGGGTCACCGGTTACCACTGCCAGATTGGTAGGGCTGACAGGGGTGGGGCCGATAGCTTGCATGGCCTCGGCCCATATTGGTGGGGATAAGGTCCGGGTCAATGAAGCAAAATCGCCGTAAGAAGAAATATAAATATCCCCATTATAAGCCAGATCACGCAAGGTTAATTCATTAACCGCGACGTTCTTGACCCCGCTGGTTTGAAGGCGACTGAGAATATTATCTAAATCCATATTGGCTGAATTAGCACTCTTCGCAAATTCTTTGTAGTCTATGGTGGTTATTATGGCATGGTTATGGCTTTCATTGGCGACTCGCAGCTGTATCCCACTGAAGGATAATATTAGGGTCAACGCTAATAAAGACCATAGAATACGATAATGATTCTTTTTCGGACTATTATTCAACTTTTTCGGCCTCCTTAGTAAAAATGCTTTTAATAATACTAGTGAAGTAGGCGATAAGCAGATACACGCAGCCACTAGCCAGCAGGGGTATCAGAAAGGTAAACCTGCCGGTAAGGGGGAGATACCTGCTGCCTAATATTACTGCCATCATGCCCAAGACCGGCAGACCCAATTGGAAAACAAAATAGAAAGAACTCCGATCTAAGAAATTTCCAATCTCCCGGCGTAATAAAAGGGCCATAATAATGGCGTAGAGCAGGAGGCAGAATGCGGTCGAAGCACTAATTCCTATAATACCAGATGTTTCAAAAAGCCAGAAATCCAAAAGCAATTTCAAGCCGATACAAAGCATGCTCACCAGCATGGGAATTTTGAACCGCTTCAGGGCGTAATAGACCCGATTGAAAATTTCCTGGCAGGCATAACCTACCACGGCAAAACTGTAACCTAAGAAGGCCAGAGCAGTCATGTCCGTGGATTTACCCGTAAAGGCGCCCCTTTCGTAGACCAGGGCGATGATTTCCTGGTTATAGACCAAGACCAGGACTATATAGGGAAGCAAAATAAATAGCAGGATTTTAAAAATATTGTTAAGGAGCGACCTGATGCCCGCAGTATCCCCGTCCAGGCAATACTGCGATAGTCGGGGAAAAACTACTGTAGACATGGCTACGATAAAAATACTGGTGATGGTTACAAACAGGTTGCTGCCGAACGCCAGGGCTGCAGTGGTACCTGGCTCCAGGTGGGTGGCAAAGGAACGGTCAATGATTAAACACAGCTGCAACAGCGAATTACCCAGAAGAATAGGCAGTAATTGTTTAAACATCAGTACCGTATGTTCATTCTTAAAATCTATCCTCAGGAAAAATTTGTATTTTTCTTTAAACAAAACCGGAACCTGAATTAAAAACTGGAGAAACCAGCCCAAAGTAGTCACATAGCCCAGAAATATAATATCTTCGCCCTTTATTAGCAGCGAGCTAACCACCAGGATATTATAGGGGATACTGATCGATGATGACAAAAGAAAATAGTTATGTACCTGCAACACTCCGGCGGCTACGTAAGTCAAGCTCACAAACAGCAGGGTGGGAATCATAATTCGGGTCAGCAGAACCGCCAGATCAACTACATCTTCACTCAGCCCCGGAGCAATCAGTCCGGTAATAGCCGGCGCGAACATGATACCCAACAGGCACAACAGGGTGGCCCAAAGAGTTATCTGGGCAAAAAGATTGGAGAGATAAAGGTTTCTTTCCTCCCGGGTCTTGCTATTTAGGTAGTAGGTTAAGTCCGGGATATTTACCGACGACAGAGCCGTACCGACGCTGGCAAACAGATAGCCGGGAAAACTGAAGATAAGCTGGAAAAGGTCGGTTAATATGGTCGTGCCAAAAATAGAGGCAAAAACTACATCCCGCGCAAAGCCCAGCAATTTGGACATAAAAATTACGATCGAAACCCCTATAAAAGTTTTTCCGGTCCTTTGAACTTTATTATTCATATTGCAAACCTCGCGAATTTCTCACCAGCGACAGAGCGAGTTGGGCGTTATACTCCGATTTGCGGCGCATTTCCTGGGCCTCTCTTCTAATTTTGGCTTGCAGATTTACATCACCCAGCAGTTGGTCAATCTGAGTATGCATTTCTTCAAAGCCCGAGGCCAAGGGTCGCAGATCAAATAATTTCAAAAAGGCATCAATCTTAGGGTCGTAAGAGATACCGGCAAAGGGAATGCCCCGGCTAGCCGCAAAAATCAGGGCATGCAGGCGCATAGCCACCATCAGGTCCAGCCGGGCGATCAAGGCCAGATGTTCCTGGCTCAGCAGATGTTCGTCCAAGACACAGGCTTCGGTATGCATCAGCCGGGCCACCCGGCGCGATTCACTTACATCAT
>CAZYJA010000246.1:0-4114 GCA_964647245.1 uncultured Syntrophomonas sp.
AACGTGGGTCAAATCGATAAAGGCTTGTAAATAGCGGGGGTATTTATAGTAACGGAACTTTAGAAAAATCAGTCAGCGAATGAATTTGGATAGTTCCCTTGATTTACCCCAAACCTCAGCCAGAGTAATCAAAAAGGTTATAAAGGTTAAATTTAAAAGAAAGTAAAGAAAGGTTAGTTAAAACCTGGTAAAAGCGCCTATTGGCGCTTTTACTGGTTAACCAAGATAAAATATGTTAGTAAAGTGGTATGGTACGACTTAAGGGTGACCTAGATTCGGAGATCTGAAATAGCACTCATCTATCGCCAGAGCTTTATCAATTTCAGCCAGCATTTTGTCACGATCATTCGGAATTAGACCGTTAATATTCCAGTAATTGCTTATATGATCGCTTAATACCATGCTATTGTCACAAGTAAGGTTCTCGATCAAAACCCGTATTTCCCGCAGCGCTTCATGGGGACTTAGATACTGAAAGTCGCCGCTCCGGATTTCTTCCAGAATCGGGGTATTGCGTTCAGGAGCAAAAGTCCGCAGTCGGATAAAGTCAGGGCTGAAAGCACTTAATACCCGGGCGCTATTTTCGGCATGTTCCCTCCATCTGGCTCGGCCTCCTATTCCCACCAAGTAGTATTCGCTGGTTTGAATTCCGGCTGCTTTTAACTTTGAGCCGGCCTCAATAATTTCAGCGGAATTGGTTCCTTTGTTAATTTTCTGCAGGACAATATCATCACCGCTCTCCATACCCATATGCAGCCGTCTTAAGCCTGCTGCCTTAAGACGCTTTAAGTCATCGAGACTTTTTTTATTCACAAATCGGGCTGATCCGTAAACAGTTATGCGTTCTAATTCGGGAAATAATTCGTTGGCATAGTTGAAAATTTCCAGCAACTGCTCAGTCTTCATAATGATGGTGTTGCCATCGGGAAAAAAGATCGATTCAACATATTTACCATAGTAATCACGAGCCGCCAATAGGTCTTCCTTAATATCCTGGACCGGCCGAATTTTAAACCGAGTCTTTTTATACATAGAGCAAAAACTACATTTATTGTGAGGGCAGCCTATGGTAGCCTGAATTAGAAGACTATGAGCCTCACTGGGAGGCCGGAAGACAGTTCCTTCATAGCGCAAATAAAGACACCTCCTTAGAATGATAGATTAACAAATAAAGAAGGTACAATTCAAGTCATAATTTATCATCCACTATCGTACTATCTAAATAGGAAGTTATAGGGGAGGATTGAAATTATGACCAATAAGCTGATTATTAGCTTGGCTGCAGTGCTCCTGGTGGTTTGCCTGTTGAGCGGGGGCTGTTCCAAAGTGGATGAGAGCAAAATCAAAGCCTGGAAAGATATGATAAAGATACCGACATCCGCTGAGAAAAATACCGCGAGTGAAAAAAACCTGCTTACCCCAGACCAGCTATCCACAGAGCCAACTGAGAAGGTAATAGTGAAACTTTATTTTGAGGACTCCCAGCAAAGTAAGCTGGTAGTTGAAGAACGCAGCATTGGCAAGGTCGAAGGTATTGCCCGCCAAACCATGCAAGAACTGTTAAAAGGCCCGTCGCAGACGAGTATGCGGTCAGTATTTCCCAACGGTACTGAACTCCTGGATATTAATGTAAAACCCGGTGGACTTTGCATAGTGGATCTGAGTGGGGAAGCCCAAAAGGTTTCTGATAGGAACCAGGCCCAGCTCATGGTTCAGGCGGTAGCGCATACTCTAGGTCAGTTTCCAACTATTACTGAGGTTAGCTTTTTGATTAACGGTGAGAAGGTAAGTAGCTTAGGTGGAATGGTAGATATAGCCAAACCTGTGCAGGCCGACTACTATATTAAATAGTAATTGTGAAATTAAATATACTAAAACCGCATATAGATTAGAATAAGGAGAAGTAGCTCTAATTGTTTTACTATCTCCTTATTTTGTGCAGACTATTAAGGCAGAACTTTACTAGAATATAATTGACAAAAGTGATACAGTATTTATTGGATTGTTAAATAACTGTCGCAATTTGGCGAATAGGAATGATAAATCGAGGTGTTAAATTTTGAAAACCAGACCCATCGGTATTTTTGACTCTGGGGTGGGTGGATTAACCGTAGTTAAATCGCTCTTAGCCCGGCTTCCGGGCGAAAGCTTGGTTTATTATGGTGATACTGCCCATGTTCCTTATGGATCCAAGAGCCGGGAAGAGCTGTGCAGTTATGCGCGGAATATTATATCTTTTTTACTCGGTCAGGGAGTTAAAACTATTGTTGTAGCCTGCAATACGAGTTCATCTGTAACCTTGCCGGATATAGAAAAGGCTTGTCCGGTACCCATATTAGGGGTAGTTAAACCGGGCGCCCGGGTGGCGGCGCGGGTAACCCGCAACGGCAAGATTGGTATGATTGCGACTCAAGGCACCGTAAATAGCGGTTCCTACACTGCTAATATTAAATCTATTAATGCGACTCATGAGGTTTTTTCCGGGGCGTGTCCCCGTTTGGTGCCGTTGGTTGAAGCGGGGATACTGGACGGACCCGAGACGCACCAGGCTATGGAAGAATATATTGTTCCTATTTTACAGCAGGGCATAGATACCCTGGTATTGGGATGTACTCATTATCCATTCTTGACCCCGATAATCAGTGAAATTGCCGGTGATGCCGTAACCCTGGTAGATCCTGCTGCGGAAACAATTGAAGAGCTGGTCAGGATACTGCAGAAAAATGACCTTTTAAATGATACCCAACCCATGGGAAGCCGGGAGTTTTATGTCAGTGGTAATGCAGAATCCTTTTATAAAGTAGGCAGGTTGCTCTTGGGGGATGTTATAGAGAAGGTTGAAAAAGTTGAACTGGATCAGGAATAATTATGAATAAAATCGGCTTTACCACCAGTATACCGGTGGAGATTATCCTGGCGGCGGGCAAGATACCGGTAGACCTAAACAATATATTTATTAATTCGGAGCGATCACGCCTTTTGGTTGATATTGCCGAGGATGCTGGCTATCCCCGCAATACCTGTGGCTGGATCAAAGGCCTTTATTCGGTAGCCCTGGAAAATGATTTGGATGCCGTTATCTCGGTAATGCAGGGGGATTGCAGCAACACTCAGGCGCTGATGGAAACGCTGCAATTGAAAGACATAAAAACTATTCCCTTTGCGTATCCATTTGATCGTGACAAAGTTACCCTTAAAGAGCAGATGGACAAACTAATTCAGGCCCTTGGCACTGACTGGCAAAGTGTGTTAAGGGTAAAGACTGACTTGGACAAAATTAGGCTACTGTGTCGGGAGATCGACCTGATGACTTGGCAGGATAACCTGGTGAGCGGTGCGGAAAATCATTACTACCTGGTATCGGCCAGTGATTTTAATGGTGATCCGCCCAAATATGCGGATGAGTTAACAGATTTTATTAGCCAGGCCCGCAGCCGGAAACCCTACCAGAATGAGGTAAGGTTGGCCTACATCGGGGTTCCGCCTATATTCACTGATCTATATACCAATCTGGAATCAATGGGGGCCAGAGTGGTCTATAACGAGGTACAGCGACAATTTTCCATGCCTTTCGATACCGCGGACATTATAGAACAATATCGGCTGTATACCTATCCATACGGGGCATTTGCGCGTCTGGAGGATATAAGTGCTCAATTGGAGCTCAGAAACATAGATGGCTTGATTCACTATACCCAGACCTTTTGTTATCGTCAGATTGAGGATCTAATATATCGCCAAAAAATTAAGGTGCCATTTCTAACCCTGGAAGGGGACAAACCAGGCCAGATGGATGCCCGCTCCCGAATGAGAGTCGAGGCATTTGTGAGTATGCTGAAGAAATAAGGTAATCAGATAAGGTGGAAAACAAATGATAGGACTGGATATGGGCTCAAGGAGCGTAAAAATTGTGCAAATGAACCATAATATCGTGTCGGTATCAAAAATATTTGACACGATTAGTTTTTATCGTCAATTTGGGGGTCAGGGGAAGGGAAGCCTAAGCATTAATTTGGATGAACTTGGTTTCCAGGAACGGGGTGGAATAGTAGCAACTGGCTATGGCAAGATTACGGTACAGGTGGAGGGGGCTACCCAGTTGCCTGAGATCCAA
>CAZYJA010000247.1:0-4091 GCA_964647245.1 uncultured Syntrophomonas sp.
GAAAGACTGGAACATCAGATAGTTCGCTAAATTCAATGATTAGACTTTGGGCCTTTTTTACAAGTTCATCCTCCTCGCCAAACGTCTGCTGGGTATCCGATAATTTAACCTTTACTTTAAAAGGTACTTTACCTTTTCCCAGTCGGATACTTAAAAAATCCCCATGCATCGGCAGTCTTTCCCATAAACTGTGCTCTCTTTTCTCGGCAGTATTCATGCACTCTTTAAAGCTTGGATAAGCTCTGTAAAGAGAATTCCTTTGCATATCACGCAGCTTTATCAATTCTGCGTTTTTTTGTTCAATGTACTTACTGTAGCTGTCCTTGCGTTTCTCTTCATCCTTTTTGAATTTCTTGGTTTGAGCGGTATATGTAACCACAGAGGTGATCAGTGACATCGGGGCCATGACCAAATACAATAACATATAAGATGATGATCCGGATGAAGGTTGTCCCATGCTGGCCAAAACAAATATCAAGGGGACTAGCAGCATGCCTATAGAAGGCAGGAGAATCACCAGCCAGTTCACTGACGGCTTGGCTCCGGCTTGTGGCGGCGAAGCGATTATCATCTCACTCTCAGGTGTTTCCGGTATTATGCGTGGAGGTCTTTGAAAATATGGATAAACCGGCTTAACTTTCTGGTAGGGTCTCAAGCCCTTAACTCTAACTGAATCATTTGCTGATGCAATGAACATACTGCCATTAGAATAGCTCAGCTTGTTTCCGCAAATAGTAATAATATCGCCGTTATTCAGCTGTTTTCCCTGCGTTCTTTTCCCGTTTATATATACCCCATTGGTACTTCCGCTGTCTTTAATATAATACTGTCCGCTAGTTTGAGTTATAACCGCGTGGCTTTCTGACACCAGCCGGTCATTTATAATTATATTATTATCGTCTCCCCTGCCTATGGTAATGGTTTTTAAATCTATTAAACCAAATGCAGTCAAAGGCTCAGGAAAATCGCTTTTATCCTTAATCATCAGGGCGGCTTTACTTTCCCCATTTTCTAGAATGAAAACATCTCCGGCTACTATCCTCTTCTTGCTAACTCTTAAACCATTTTGAAAAACAGTGTGTCCGGAGGAATTCAACCAGATGCCATCCTTACTTTTTTCAAGGCTTACATGGCCTTCTGACAATAGAGCATCCTCCAAACGGATGGTATCCCTGCTGCCGCTGCCTATAGTAATAACAGGTATGGAAAGAGCAGATATGTCAATCTCTCTGAAATTGTCGTTGAAATAGATATGTAATAAAAAGTTTTCTTTCATAACTTTAACCTTATCATTTCTATACATTTTTCTTCAAAGTCAGTATTGCTCCATCCCATACTCCGGCATCCTCAAGGGTTTCATTCGGATCCAGCCAGCGTCCGGGAGGATGGTCGAGCGCAAAATGGTATTGCCGGTTACCGAAGGATTCCACTGGTTTATATGCTTTAATAAGCATGTCAGCAATTTTACTTATCTTTATATTCGTTGGCATTTCAATATCTTTTATTTCGGATGAATCCATAAATCTGACTGTTAAAATGACTTTATTCATTAAATTACACTCCTATTTAACGCGATAGTCATAACTTCATCCCCAGTTTTTCCAAAAATGGTATTGGATCAATAGGCTTTGAGGTATCGTTGCCTAATCTAGGACACGGTTTTCCGTTAAGTGATTCCCTGACCTCAAAATGCAGGTGAGTTCCCGAAGACATACCTGTATTCCCCATTTTCCCGAGACCACTACCTGCGTCTATCTTATCTCCTTCGGTAACACCAAGCGAATTATCCATCATATGTGCATACCTTACCTGATAATTCTTACCATCAATAACCGTATTCATATATACAACATTCCCATAGCTCTCCGATTTTTCTGCCCGGACTACAGTTCCTCCAACAGCTGCAATAATAGGATCTCCATCAATACCTTTTTGGGCAGGCCATATATCAATTCCTACATGCCCATTAGGAAAATCAGTAGAAACCCCTGACCGTTTAACCCCAAAACCATTCTGAGGATCAAACTTGCCTCCGGATACAGGCCAAACCGATTTGTCGGATCCTACTTCTACAACTGGTCGAGCCTGACTTACTGGCGGCTCCGCAACCGATTCAGATGGTATTTTATTTGAATTCTCCACCTTCTCCCTAACACTCTGATGCAACCAGGCAGCCGGTATATACCCGGTCTTCAAGGGTTCTTGGGGAACAGATTTTCCTGCAGCAGAGCCAGAAATAATACCTTTGATCCAACCCAGCCCGGTAGTAATTGGAAGCATAGCTACTCCCGCAACACCACCGAACCATAATGCCAGTGCCCAGGTATTAATTCCTTGCATAGAACCTGAGCATGCTGGCAGATACGGTTGGGTTGGGCTGCTCGCTTTTTCTATTCCCGTTCCTCCTTGTATATCCGAATCCTCAAGTCTTTGTGCAGCAGTATTCAGATAGTTCCCCATCTGCTCCAACTGTTCAGCCAACATTTGCAATTCTCTTATGGCATCATACGCACGTTCACCTAATTCCTGCTTGCTTCTTATATCCAAGTCTAGTCTTACATATGACTGGAAAAGTTCCTGCTTCATTTGTATGAGCCGTTCGGCAGTCTGTTGGAATTTAGCTGCATTTGTGTATTGAGTGGCGGTGTTTATTTTTATTCGTTTCATAGTAACCTCCTGAAAATTCTTGGTAGTTGGGTTTACTATCTATTTCAAAATACTTAAAAGGCTATATTAAAAAAATAATTATTCAAATAGGTTGGACAGCTTTTCTAATCTTTGCAGCTCTTTGGCAAATTCTTTGACAATTTTGTTTATATCATAATTTTCAGTATCAAAACTTATTTCTATATATTCATGGTTGCTTTCTTCCGCCTTCATATTTAATTCCAACAAGGTATCAACCAGTCTTAAAAATAGATTCTTATTTTCCTTAATGAACTGGTCTTGATTCTTCTTATATAATTCAGCAACAATTCTTTGCGATATTGCACTCTTAATTGATAATGTATAGTTATTGCTTTTATTAAATTTATCGGGCACAGTTATTTCTGCAAACGATCTTGCTTCTCCATCTTCTTCCCTCTGACCTACAAGTTCATCCATCGTAACGCGAAAATAATTGGCGACTTTAATCAGAACGTCTTTACTGGGCGATATCCTGCCGCTCTCGTATTGCGTAACAGTTGCCCTCTTTAAACCTAAAGCATCTGCAAGCTCGGCCTGTGTCAGGTTGGAGCTTTTTCTCAATTCTTTTAATTTCAATGCAAACTGCAATATTTCACCCCGTATTTTATATAATATTTCAAAATAATTATACAACGCCTTGTTTGTAATTACAATAACAGTCTATATGTTATTTTCAGTAACATATAGACTGTTATCAGCTTTATTTTTTTTAATTCCATCAAAGAAATTTATTCATCTGATATTTCATTATTCAATCCGTTTTTGAGATAATCTTGCTTCCGTATTTCGCAATCATGCTTCCCTTATGATATTTTTAGGATATGTTATGTAATTTTACAATTCTTGTTAATTTTTTTTTAGGTCTTGCTTGATTTCGGTTGAAAGCTTAGTTAATTCCCTGTACCGCTCCTTCTAAACCGTACAGCATGTGTAGACAGGCGGTCGGATCCTGCTTTCTAATTCAACGAAATGCGACCTTGCTTTCCAGACTTATCCATCAGCTACCGCTACCTTAAT
This sequence comes from uncultured Syntrophomonas sp., assembly GCA_964647245.1. Classification (GTDB taxonomy): domain Bacteria; phylum Bacillota; class Syntrophomonadia; order Syntrophomonadales; family Syntrophomonadaceae; genus PHAA01. Next base: position 3,706 of record CAZYJA010000247.1, read on the forward strand.
CATCTTTATGGATGGATCGGCCTAACCATCCCACTTTATTATTACAATCTGACCGACCTCTTTTTCAAATTTAAGACAATTTTAAGATTAGGAGCATATGATTGGGGCACTTAGTAAAACAGTTAGCCCCGATCACGCATGTCGAGCGTAAATATTTTAGATAGGAGAGAAGTAATATGGTCAAGAATAATCTTAATTATCTGGCATTACTTACAGTCATGTTAATAACCCTATTCGGCCTGACCAGCTGCGGTAATCGGTAGCAATTCATCCATCCTCTCAGGACTGGATTTAGCTCCCGGATCACTTCCTCTATCGGTCGCCCGGCATTTCTGCGAGTGATTCTTCTGACCTTGTCTTTGAAGCGTTTCGCCCTTTTCGGATTT
>CAZYJA010000248.1:0-4088 GCA_964647245.1 uncultured Syntrophomonas sp.
TTATTTAGGTGGATATTATACACTTTTCACACGGTCTGACGTTCTTTCTGTAACAATTCTTACGCTCTATGTACATTCACCAATAAATCCTGTAACTCTGGCTGTATCTAAGTGTTACCCTTCACTCACTTTGACTTCAGCTGCTTAAGTTTTGATTTGTTACAAGAAGAACGTCCCGACGTAACACGACGTAACAAAACAGCCGGTGCATTCTAAAAGTGAATACACCGGCTGTTTATTAACAACTTGCTTGCCTTAGGTAGTCTGGTCAGGGGCTACATCATGCCGCCCATACCGCCGCCCATGCCACCCATGCCGCCGCCCATGCCGCCCATGCCTTTGTCTTCACCGGGCTTCTCGGATACGATGGCTTCGGTAGTGAGTACCATAGCTGCTATGCTGGCAGCGTTCTGAACTGCAGAGCGAGTAACTTTGGCAGGATCAATGATCCCAGCTGCAATCATGTTCTCATAAACATTACTTAAAGCATTGAAGCCTATCCCAGTCTCGGCTACTTTTACTTTTTCAACTACGACTGAACCTTCGATGCCAGCATTGTTAGCTATTTGACGTAATGGCTCTTCCAAGGCTTTCTTAACCAGTTTAACCCCGGTCATTTCGTCACCCTCAGCCTGTACCTTTTCGACCGCAGCAATAGCATTGATGAGCGCAACTCCGCCACCGGATACTATTCCTTCTTCTACAGCGGCCTTGGTAGCTGCCAGAGCATCTTCGATGCGGTGCTTTTTCTCTTTAAGCTCGGTTTCAGTTGCTGCACCAACCTTGATTATAGCTACGCCACCAGATAGTTTCGCCATTCTTTCTTGCAGCTTTTCTTTGTCATACTCAGATTCGCTGGCTTCAAACTGGACTTTAATATTGGCAATACGGGCCTTTACATCAGCTTCTGAGCCTGCTCCATCCACAATAATGGTTTCGTCTTTCTTTATTACCACCTTGGCGGCTCTACCCAGCATTTCCAGGGTGACATTCTCCATCTTAATTCCTATGTCTTCAGATACAACCTGGCCTTTAGTTAAAACCGCAATATCCTCCAGCATAGCTTTTCTTCTTTCACCAAAGGCAGGAGCTTTAACAGCTACACAGGTAAAGGTTCCTCTTAGTTTATTTAACACTATGGTTGAAAGGGCTTCACCTTCAAGATCTTCAGCAATTATCAACATAGGCTTGCCGCTTTGAACTACCTTTTCTAAAACCGGCAGGATTTCACTGATCGCCGAAATCTTCTTATCACAGATTAAAATATAAGGGTTATCCAGATTAGCAACCATCTTCTCGGTATCGGTGATCATATAGGGAGAAATATAACCGCGATCAAAATTCATGCCTTCTACTACTTCGAGGGATGTACCTACGGAATTGGATTCTTCAACGGTTATAACTCCATCGCGGCCCACTTTTTCCATGGCATCGGCAATCAGGGCGCCTATTTCGGGATCGCTGGCGCTAATAGCTGCAACTTGAGAAATAGCTTCTTTGGATTCTACCGGTTTGCTAATGGACTTAATTTCCTCGATAGCAGCCTGAACTGCCTTCTCGATACCTTTTCTCATTATCATCGGATTAGCACCGGCAGCAACGTTTTTCAAGCCTTCTTTAATCATAGCCTGGGCTAAAACAGTAGCGGTAGTAGTGCCATCTCCGGCAACATCATTGGTCTTTATGGCAACTTCTTTTACTAGCTGGCAACCCAGATTTTCCCAGGGATCTTCCAGGTCAATATCGCGGGCAATGGTAACACCATCGTTAGTTATCGTAGGACTACCAAATTTTCTATCCAGAACTACATTTCTGCCCTTGGGGCCTAAAGTGACTTTGACTGCATTAGCCAAAGCGTCAACGCCTTTTTCCAGGGATCTTCTGGCATCTTCCCCAAACTTAATTTCTTTGGAAAACATCTATGTACCCTCCTTATTTAATAATATTTTAATTAAACGATTTTAGCTAGAATATCTCTCTCAGTTAGAATAAGAAACGTATCCCCGTCCATTTTGATTTCCATGCCGCCGTATTTGGAAAAGATAATTTTATCTCCTACTATAACGTCTATGGCAACTCTTTCACCCTTATCATTCAAGGAGCCGGGACCTACTGCCATAACTTCTGCTTCCATGGGTTTTTCTTTGGCAGTGTCCGGCATAAATAGCCCGCTTTTGGTCTTTTGTTCAACTGTTTCAACTACTTTAACTACCACCCGGTCGCCTAACGGTTTAATCTTCACAAGTATGCCTCCTTTAATTTTTGTTGTTAGCACTCATCGTTTGCGAGTGCTAACATCTTTATATAATATTAGGCAAGAGTTGCCAAGTATACAAATCCGAATACTGGCTAAATCCACCCAATATTTCCGTTTATTATTATTCTCCGGCTATTTTCCTTTTATACCTTGATATTGCTAACTTTTTTAAAAAAAGAAACCCAGCTGGCGGCTGGGCTTCCCGATTATTACTAATTTTATTGCTTACCATAGGGGCCGTATCCATCCTGATATTAACCTTGGCCGCACTCAGTGCTGGAGCCTTTAATAATATCCAGTCCATGCCCTAACGCTGGCAAAATAGCCTCAATAGACTCCCTGACGCCTCTGACGCTGCCGGGCAGATTTATTATTAGGGTCTTGTTTCTAATTCCTGCTACTGCCCTGGATAGCATGGCCTTGGGGGTCTTTTGCAGGCCATAATAACGTATGGCCTCCGGTATGCCCGGGGTAACCCGGTGTAGTACCTGCAGGGTAGCCTCGGGGGTAACATCCCGGCAGGAAAAGCCGGTCCCTCCCGAGGTAAACACAATATCTAATTTGAGTTGGTCACAGGCATAAATTAGTTTTTCTCTAATGATTTCCTCTTCGTCCGGAATAATATCGTAAAATTCAAACTGAAAACCCTGATCCACTAGCATATTGCGAATCTGTTCGCCGCTACCGTCCTCTCGTTCTCCCCGCGAGCCTTTGTCACTCATAATTATAATTCCGGTTTTATACATTAATTCATCACCTCTACTAAATCTCCTGGTTTGATTTCTCCCCCGCTTATAACCCGGCAAAATAACCCCTCGTAGGGCAAAAGGGATACTCCAAAAGTTCGGGTCACTACGCTCGGGTGATCTTCTTTCCCCACCTGACTCACTTCAAGTATCACATCCGGGCCAATTCTGATTCTTCCCCCGGCAACTACCGGCTTCAGGTCAAGCCCGGCGATGAGAATATTCTCCGCAAATTGGCCTGGTTTAATGTTCAGGTTTTTCTCCTGATTTACCTTGACCACGCTTTCCCAGCTCAAAAGGGTAATCTGCCGTCCCCAATCTCCACCATGGCCATCATTCTCAATGCCAAAGCCAGCAATTACCCTGGCCTCAGGAACTTCCTGCTTCAGCTGCCCCCGCTGGGAACTGATACAAATTGAGTGTACTCTGCCCTTTTCCAACTATTCTACCTCCTCCCTAACCATGCCTCTCTGCAGATGCCCGCTTTTCCCCCCCGACTTCTCCAGCAGTTGTACTGCGGTTATTTCCATCCACCGATCTATCGCCTTGCACATATCATAAACCGTCAGAGCAGCTATGGTAACGGCGGTAATCGCCTCCATTTCTACCCCGGTCTTGCCGCTGGTTTTAACCTGAGAGGTAATAATAAGGGTTGAGTTGGCCTCGTCAAAACCAAATTCTATATCGACCCCGGTCAACATAAGGGGATGGCACATGGGTATAAGGCTGGGCGTCTGTTTGGCCCCCATGATGCCGGCAACCTGGGCTACAGCTAGTACATCCCCCTTTTTGATGCCCCCCTCGCGAATGGTCCGCAAAGTATCACCTTGCATACGCACCAGGGCCTGGGCTCGTGCCACTCTGGTCGTATCGTCTTTACTGCTTACATCTACCATCCGAGCATAACCCTGCTCATTGATATGGCTGAGGTTCATTTATTTATCCCCCTATTTGATACATTTTACGGTGATTTTCGGCACCCCAACCGGAATTCATATTGTGCTTATCCGGCTTGGCATTAATAGTCTTAAGAAATATCTGACGGAGGTCTTCATCCCCAGCCCCGGTCCGCAACGCTATTCGCA
>CAZYJA010000249.1:0-1541 GCA_964647245.1 uncultured Syntrophomonas sp.
TGAATTGAATCAGGACCCAGGGGGGACGTTTATTGTGTCACTTTTCGGAAATTATGAGTGACACAATGTAAACGTCCCCCTGGGTCAATGTGTTACTACTGTATTAAAACAAGAACCGTCTCCACTTGCCCCAAAATTTTTGCACTACAGAGGCTCAGCCATTGTAGCTAATAGGGGGAAAAGCGGTATAAATCCATATAGTATTATTGAGAAGCCGGGCCAGCCATCGGCTTCTTTTTTTGCTATTATGGTTAGCTGAATTCATATTGGTGTTACCTCAAATATACATAATGATAGCTGTTTTCCGAATAATACTTTTGATCGGGAATGGAAATATTACCAAATAGACAGAAAGGGAGGCAGCCGATATGGACAGAAGAATAATTGCTGGTTTTGATCAACAATCTGCGGCGGTAGACGCAGCCAGGGAGCTAATGAGTAGGGAATTAAATCCTGAAGATATCTCCTTACTAAGTAGTAATCGCCCCAGCCCACCGCAATACGTAATCCTCGATCCGGATGGGAAAAATATAGCAGCAAATCGTACGAGTCTAGCCGGTTTTGATACCGTAGATTTCAGTCCGGAAGCAGACGTTATCGAAATTAACCCGGGCGAATCGGTTTTGGTAGCAGGTCCATTAAGTGGGGTAATGGCAACAATACCTGAAGCCGGGATTAGTGGTGCTCTGATTAATTATGGAATTGATGCGGAGTCCAGCCATCATTTGGCCCAGAGGGTTTACGAGGGAAAAACCTTGCTGGTAACCCGGGCTGGTGATGATCAAATTGGGGAAATAAGCAGCATACTTAATAATCATGGCGGAAAGGATATTACCAGATATTTTGAAACTAATGATGGAATTGGCTAATTGAACGCTGGGATTACTCCAAGGTTATTCGCCCGCCGGATCGTAAGCAAGTGTCTCACCTGCCATCAATACCGAATGCGGAAATTTAACATTATCAGGAGCTGCACCAAGCTGCAGCTTTTTGGTATTTATATAGGTTGTTGGTGGAATAGTAACTATAAATTTATAATGCAAAAACGTTATGTAAAGGAGATCGGGTGTGCAAAAGATTGAGACTATGGACGGAAACCAGGCAGCTGCTTATGCTGCTTATGCGCTGACTGAGGTAGCAGCGATATTTCCTATAACCCCATCCACATCTATGGCTGAAGGAGTAGACGAATGGGCAGCGCACGGTAAGAAAAATATTTTCGGTCAAGCGGTGAAGGTGATTGAGATGCAGTCCGAAGCAGGTGCGGCCGCGGCGATGCGGGGCTCACTGCAGGCAGGAGCGTTGGCATCCACCTATACCGCATCCCAGGGGTTGCTCTTAATGATTCCTTCACTTTTTAAGATGGCGGGGGAACTTTTACCAGGGGTTCTGCACGTGACTGCCCGATCCATTGCTACCCACGCATTATCCATCTATGGAGATCATCAGGATGTTATGGCCTGCCGCCAAACCGGGGTGGCTATGCTGGCTTCGAGTAATGTGCAGGAAGTAATGGACCTGGGATTAATAGCTCATTTGTC
>CAZYJA010000249.1:1551-4062 GCA_964647245.1 uncultured Syntrophomonas sp.
CAGCCATAAAGTCAAGAGTACCCTTCATGCACTTTTTCGATGGTTTTAGAACCTCTCATGAATATCAGAAAATCGGAGTTTATGATTATGATGACATTAAAAGCCTTATCGATTGTAATGCAATCCAAGAGTTCCGAGACCGAGCCTTAAATCCTGAGCATCCGGTGGCTCGGGGTACCACCCAGAATCCGGATATTTTCTTTCAGCAAAGGGAAAGTGCCAATCCTTTCTATGCTAAAATACCTGACATTGTCCAAGGATATATGGATCAATTCTCCACAATTACCGGGCGGACTTATCAATTATTTGACTACTATGGAAGAGCGGATGCTGAAGATGTCCTTATTGCGATGGGCTCGGCCTGCGATACCATTCATGAAACAGTGGATTATTTAAATGCCAGCGGAGAAAAGGTGGGCATGATAAGGGTTCATCTTTATCGGCCTTTTGCAGAAGCCCACTTGTTAAAGGCGATCCCCCCAACCGTTAAGCGAATAGCGGTATTGGACCGAACTAAAGAGCCGGGAGCTCCCGGTGAGCCCTTGTTTTTGGATGTGGTTAAGGCTTTTAAGGATGAGCAGAATATTCCTTTAATTGTAGGGGGCAGGTACGGCCTTTCCTCCAAAGATACCAGACCCTCCCAAATACTAGCGGTATTCAACAACCTGAAAAGGGAACAGCCCCAGGACGGTTTTACTATCGGCATTGTTGACGATGTAACCTTTAAATCCTTACCCGAGGAGGAGGTTATTGATACTACCCCAGCGGGTACTAAAAACTGCAAGATATGGGGTCTCGGTTCGGATGGCACGGTAGGGGCCAACAAAACTGCGATCAAGATTATAGGCGACAATACTGACCTGAATGTGCAGGCCTACTTTGCTTATGACAGTAAAAAATCAGGCGGCACCACCATTTCCCATCTGCGATTTGGTTCCAAGCCGCTGCGGTCGCCTTATTTAATCTATTGCACTGATTATATGGCTTGCCATAACCCGGCATTTGTGCATCAATATGATCTGCTTAGAGGGCTAAGGAAAGGCGGGATTTTTGTGCTGACCTGTCCCTGGCCGGTCACTGAACTGGAGACCAGAATACCTGCCGTCCTGCGCCGGGACCTGGTTAAACATAAGGCTCAGTTTTATATTATCGATGCCATGGCGATCGCTGCTGAGGTGGGGCTCGGCAACCGGATCAATATGATTATGCAGGCAGTTTTTTTTCACTTGACCAGTATTATTCCTACGGAAGATGCTCTGCATTACCTGAAACAAGCCATAGAAAAGATGTATGGTAAGAAGGGTCAGGAAATTGTAGAGATAAACAAGGCCGCCGTTGATAAAGCCATTGAGGCTCTGGTCAAGGTCGAAGTGCCCGCTGCCTGGGCTGAGGCCGAGGAAGAATTGCCGCTGAAAGAGGAACCTGATTTTGTGAAGAATATGCAAAGACCTATGGCCCGGCACGAGGGAGATGAACTGCCGGTTAGTGCATTTTTGGGCATGGAAGACGGCACCTTCCCGCTGGGGACCACGGCCTACGAAAAGCGCGGTATTGCTCCTATGGTTCCAGAGTGGCAAATTGATAAATGCATTCAATGTGGGCGCTGCTCCTTTATCTGCCCGCATGCGACAGTCAGATTATTTCTATTAAATGATGACGAGGTTAAACGGAAACCAGATACCTTTAAAACGAAGCAGGCAGCCGGCAAAGGACTGGAAGATCTTCAATTCCGGGTCCAGATTGCACCCTTGGATTGTACTGGTTGTGCTAATTGTGCGGATATCTGTCCTGCCAAAGGCAAGGCCTTGATTATGAAACCGGCTGAACCCGAAATGGAAATGGAATCGGAAAATTGGGAGTTCGCTATGACAGTTAGCGCCAAAGAAGATTGGGCAGATCCCCGCACTTTGAAGGGAAGTCAGTTAAGAAGGCCGCTCCTGGAATTTAATGGCGCATGTCCCGGCTGTGGGGAGCCAGCATATATTAAGCTCCTTACCCAGCTATTTGGGGATCGGATGATGATATCCAATGCCACCGGTTGCTCTTCCATCTGGGGAGTTTATGCTCCTTCTATAGCCTATAGTACCAATGCCCAGGGTAAAGGCCCGGCCTGGATAAATCCCTTGTTCGAAGACGCGGCTGAATTTGGCTTGGGCATGTATCTGGGGGCCAGGCAGCAAAGGGAAAAGCTGGCCGAGTTGATAACCCAGGCCGTAAATATATCGACTGACCCGGAGCTAAGCAAATTCTGTCAGGATTGGTTGGATGGCAGGTATGATGGTGAAGCATCCCGGGCTGCGAGTCAGAAGTTACTCGATAAAATTGCTGATCATGCTAAAGACGATCAGCTCAGCGCAGAAATTATCAGAATGAAAGATCATTTAATTAAAAAGTCGTTCTGGGCCATAGGTGGGGATGGCTGGGCCTATGATATTGACTTTGGTGGGTTAGACCATGTTATTGCCACCGGTGATGATATCAACTTATTTGTTATGGATACCGAAGTGTATT
>CAZYJA010000250.1:0-4048 GCA_964647245.1 uncultured Syntrophomonas sp.
TCAACAGAGAGATTGATACAATCAAAGGCCCTAACCAAAACCTGCAATGGCTCATCGTTGGTAGTTTTAGGTATGCTGTTGACCGCCACGGAACCCAGTGTATGTGGGGCATCGAGGATTTAATCAAGGACAACATATCGGCATTATAAGTGATTACAGCCATGATGGGCGCAGCGCCAACAAGCTACTGGTAGATGCCTATGCCCTGGCTAACAATGAAGGCCAGCCTGAAACCGGGCGACTGCAGGTTAAGCCCCAGCATGTTTATGAAGCCATTCAAAATAGTCGGATGGCCCCTTACATAGTAAGCAAAGGTGCCGATGAAACCGAGTTGGGTAAAATATTCGGAGTAGGAGTAGCGGGGCATCTGGGCAGCCTGATCGAAATAGAGGCAATCGCGTTTCCGGCTGAAGCGGGGGCCGGGACGATTCGTTTCAACGATACCGCCGGCAGCATGGCCAAAGACTCAGTGGCAAATGCAGCCTCGGTTTTCCGTAAGGAAAGAGGCGAAAACATAAATAACTATGATATTCACATCAATATTATCGGCGGGGGCAAGGTTGACGGGCCCTCTGCGGGGGCGGCTATTTACTTAGCCATAAGCAGTGCAGTATTAAACAGGCCAATTCGCCAGAATGTAGCGGTCAGCGGCGAGATTTCCATCCAGGGCCGGGTAAAACCGGTAGGGGGTATTTATCAGAAAATACTTGGCGCCAAGCAATCCGGCATTAGGAAAATCCTGATTCCGGTAGAGAATGTAGCTGATATACCGGTAGGGATCAAAGGAATCGAGATAATTCCCATTAAGAGTATCCAGGAAGCCGATAAACATGTTTTTGGGACCAGTATTTAAGGCCAGCGACTATGGGTATTTTCTCAATTATTGACACTATAATGCCCTTCTGCTACTATTAATAAGTTAGCTTAAGAAATAATAGTTGCGTTTATCAACGCGTTTAGCATATGACTAGGGGGCGGATTTATGCCAGCCGTAGTATTAGTAGGGGCTCAGTGGGGCGATGAAGGAAAAGGAAAAATTACCGACTTTTTGGCTGAAGAAGCGGACTGTGTAGTCAGATACCAGGGCGGCAGCAATGCTGGTCATACCGTCGAGTTAGCCACTGAAAAGTTTGCATTGCATTTAATTCCATCGGGTATTTTGCATCCCGAAAAGTTAAGTGTGATAGGTAATGGCGTAGTTGTAGATCTGGGTAAAGTGATTGAAGAGTTGGAAAACCTGATAAATCGGGGAATCGATGTTAAGAACCTGAGGATTAGCAGTCGAGCCTCGGTAGTTATGCCGTATCATAAAAAAATCGATGAACTTGAAGATAGAATTAACCATATTGGCACCACCAAGCGGGGAATTGGGCCTACTTACACTGATAAAATCAGCCGCATCGGTTTTAGGATTTGTGATATTTTACAGGAAGAATCCTTCCGGGAGAACTTCACTGCGGAAGTAGAGCGCAAGAATCGGCTGCTCAAAGATTATTATAACGAGCCTGGATTTGATGCTAATGAGATGCTGGAACAGATCCGGGAGCAAATGGGATATTTGCAAAAGTACATCGCTGATACCGGATACCTGGTGCACACCAATCTTAAAGCGGGGAAGAAGGTTCTTTTCGAAGGGGCCCAGGGCACCTTATTGGATATTGACCATGGCACCTATCCCTTTGTCACGTCCTCAAATCCCTCGGCAGGGGGAGCCTGTATAGGCTCGGGAATCGGTCCCACCGAAATAGGCAGGGTAATTGGGGTTGCCAAGGCTTATACTACCCGGGTGGGCGAAGGTCCATTTCCGGCTGAGTTGAAAGATGACACCGGAGAGCTGCTCCGGCAACGGGGCGCGGAATTTGGTACCACCACCGGCCGACCGAGGCGATGTGGCTGGATGGATGTAGTAGTTTTGCGCTATGCAGCCCGTATTAACGGATTAACCGATTTGGCGATTACCAAGCTGGATGTGCTGGACGGCTTCGCTACCGTAAAGATATGTGTGGCTTATCGCTATCAGGATGAACTAATATATGAATTCCCGGATAATAATCAGGTACTTCAGGGCTGTGTGCCGGAATATATCGAAATGCCGGGATGGAATCAAGATACCACCAATATTACCGAATTCGCCGATTTGCCAGTAGAAGCGCAGGCTTATATTGCTAAAATCGAGGAACTAAGCGGCGTGCGGCAGTCCATGATAGCCGTAGGACCAAAAAGAAGCCAGACCATTGTCAGTCACCGGCTGTTTTAGTTGAAATCTAAAATTGCTTTCGGTAAACTACAATTAGGATTTTCATGCCGAGCATAAATGTGGGCGCATAACTCAGCGGGAGAGTGCCACCTTCACACGGTGGAAGTCGAGGGTTCGAAACCCCCTGCGCCCACCATATAAAAGTAGATAATAGCGGGACCTTTAGGGTTCCGCTAGTTTTTTTATGCCTGATTTTGTTTTGTAAGTTACCGAGACTTTTGCCGGTATAATACGAGGCCAAAAATCGAATGCGCGCTAGAATCGATGACAGAGTCGTGTCATTAGCTACGTTTAATATTAGAAACCAGTTGAAACTAATAACAATATAGGACATTATGGAAAAATGGCAGGAATATGAAAAATTTTAAAGAAGTGTTATATGAAACCAGGTAATGAAAACCAGCTGGTTTTGCTAAGGCAGTTTTGTCTTACAACACTAAGCGCGCTCGGGTGAACATGAATAATAATGTGTTTTTTAGTTAGTAGATAATGGAGGAGGGTGACAAAACAATACATTTAAAACGCCAAGTTATATAAAAATATTGATGGCCCAAAACTAAGAGAAGATGTTATTGGTACCTATGCTGGAGAATATGGGAAGAGGATGATGAAATGCATTTGACTCCTGTAGATACTTGAAGTAAATCCGGTAATAGGAGATAAATAATAATGCTTATTATGAATGAGGTGAGAATTTGCATGAGGTAGTAAAAAGTGTAACTATTGCTGGCCTTTTACATGATATAGGCAAGGTTTTGCATCGCGGAACCAACGATGGACGTGCCCATAGTATTTCCGGATGGGAGTTGATAAAGCGGTTTACCGATGATCCCCACATCCTAAACGGCATAAGATACCATCATCACCAAGATATAGCCGCGGCTGGACTACCTTCGGACAGCCCCGCCTATATAGTATATCTGGCTGATAATATAGCATCTGGGGCTGACCGACGCGACATTGAGGGTGAACAGAACCAAGGATTCGATAGGAATAGGCCCCTTGAATCCATATACAACTTGCTAAACAACTCCAATGGAAGAGCTATCCACCAAGTAGCTGAAATTAATGAAAAGATTAATTATCCTCGGGATTTGCATGCTCATAGTCGGGCAACGGATTACAACAACATCATTTTTGGCATAAGTGAAGGGTTGCGAGGTATTAACTTCCAAGATGAATATGTTAATTCGTTGCTGGAGCTTTCCGAAGCCTATCTATCTTACATACCCTCCTCTACATTTTTAGGAGAAGTATCCGACATATCCCTCTTTGATCATTCCAAGATAACCGCTGCTCTGGCTGCCTGTATGGTACTATATCTCGAAGAAAAGCATCGAACTAATTATCATCAGGAGCTGTTTCAGAATCGCAAAAGCTTTTATCAGGAAAAAGCTTTCTGTATATTTTCGTGTGATATATCCGGGGTACAGCCTTTTATCTATACCATATCCTCCATGGGAGCATTAAAAGGACTGCGAGCCAGGTCCTTTTATCTAGAGCTGATGATTGAGAATCTAGCTGATGAGATACTTAGCGATTGTTCCCTTTATCGTGCAAACCTCATATATACTGGTGGCGCTCACGCCTATATGCTGCTTCCTAACACCACTGAAGCCAGATCCAAGGCTCAAACGGCCGTGCAAAATATTAATACCCAGCTTATGAGTATATTTGGTGCCAAGCTGTTTGTTGGCTTTGCTATGCAGGAATGCTCGGCTAATGAAATCATGAGTAAAACTGAAGACCCCGAAGCGTACGGTAACATATTTCGCAGCTTGGCCGCCCAGA
>CAZYJA010000251.1:0-4045 GCA_964647245.1 uncultured Syntrophomonas sp.
CAACATGTCAATACCCCGGCTAGCTCCTGGCCTATCTGCCAACTCATTTTTCAATATACCACTGGGCAAATAGCCTTCGGTTTCCGCACTGCCCAGAGGTTCCTGGTTTAACATCTTCTTGCCGATAGCCACCATTTTAGTTAGAGCTTCTTTCATCTGACCGGCGTTAATACCGGTTTTAACCACACAAGCTTTAGTACGGAACATATCTGCCCCCGGATTCTCGGGGAACAATCCGGTTATGGCCGGTATGCCCAATTTCTCCTGCACCGCGCCGGCGATCGCCCCACAGGCCACCCCATAGCGCCCCGCATTAAAGGCAGGGCCGGCGAAGAACAGGTCTGGTTTAAAATCTTCGATATAGGCCAGTCCTTCAGCAACTGCGGCCTGTAAATTTTCGGCCATATAATTATCACCGCAGATTACGGTAGCAACGACAATTCCCTCATCCTTAATAAGCGACTCTAGCAATAAAGCGGGCCCCACCGGTCCCTCTTTGATGGAGAACCCGACATCAGCCATTTCTTCTCCGCCCAGTTGGCCAAAAAACTGGTTAACATAACATACTATTCGCCATTTTTTATCCACAGGATTCACCCCTTACCTTTCAGATTTAATACTCAACCGCTACGGCACAGGCAGCTCCCAGCTGATTCAGGCAGCCACAAATAAATCTCTTTTCAACCTCCAAGGGCTGACCAGCCAATTGTTTGCGGCTGTCATTAAATACCTGAGTCTCAGCGGTACCGCCGAAGATCGTATCCAACGCCGGCAAATCCTGACGCTCGAAAATAATCCCGGTATTAATGATAGCGTTAAGTTTGGGGTCACTGAATAAGACCTCTGAATCAAGCGAGGCCTGGGTATTTAAGATCTGAATTATCAAGGTAGTTTTCACGCCCAACTTCTCACACTCCGATGCCGCCACTCCTAAATCGACATTGGGAGCACCGCCCAGAGCTTTGGTCATAATTACTCCGTCCGCCTTCAAAGTGTCATGCACCAAGTTACCCACCATCATTCCCGCCAGGGCCCGGCGCACCGGTTCCATGCTGCATACGCCCATCACTACTCCGACAAAGTTCAGATCCTGGCCATGCCGCCGCAATAAATCCATAACAATAGGATGGTTTTGAATCGAATAGGTCTCCATCATACGAATGGTGTACCCGCTTAAAACCGCTCCATCAATTATTTCATTGGGGTTGACCACCAGAGGAAGAGTTACTGCAATGGGGTTGCCATAGAATATAGGGTCGGGAATCCCCTTGGCATCATGCTGCGGACTGTAAATTTGATAGTAGTAAGCAATTTTCGGTAAATCAGGATAGATAGTTTCGGTATCAAATACTTCGACTTCATCAACCTGTTCAGCCGTACTGGCCTGAGCCAGATAAACCGCCGCCTTAAAACCTGCCTGCCGGACTGAATAAGCGTACTCTATATCCCCAATGCCTTCCTTAGGGATAGGGTCTACCACCAGATTAAACAGCTTGCCATAACGTCCAATTGCGGCGGCCGGGCATGACATGTCAATCAATCATTTGGAATGAATCCAGTGATGATGGTGATCACACAAAACCACTGCCATCCCTTGCAATGCCCGGGTGGTCCCGCGGCCGGCCGATTCCATTTTGCCCAGCACTCCGGGGAAATCAACTCCACCGGCAATCTTACAGCGTGGTTCCACCACATCAGCCACATTAATGATGCGGGTAGGGTCACCTGGTTTGGCTATCTCTATGTTGACACTGGCGAAATTCTCATCCTTAGATAAAAGCTCTATTAATTCCTCTTTATTCACATAGAGCACACCATTAGAAATCAGAGTTTGAGGGCCAAAATTTATGTCGCTAATCTTAACTGACTCTAGACGCAGGTTCATATTCTTTATTCCACCTTTCTTCCAAAGCAAGTAAATACTTTTCAACTGCATTGATAGCAATGCAGCCGTCTCCCACTGCGGTGGCAACTTGACGGATAATTTTACTTCTGATATCCCCAGCCGAGAAAACTCCCGGTAAACTGGTTTCCATATTTTCATCTACCAGGATATACCCCTGGGCATCAAGCTTAATCTCAGGAGGTAAAAACTCGGCACTGGGATCGGTCCCAACATAAATAAAGACCGCATTCACGTTAAGAGTGCTGATTTGCTGCGTCTTAACATTTCTTACGGTCAATTCGTTAACTAAATATTCATCCCCGGCAATTGATTCAACCACTGAATCCCAGAGAAATTCTATGTTCGAGGTCGCAAAAGCTTTATCCTGAATATACTTGGTAGCCCGCAACTCATTGCGCCGATGGACGATGGTGACCTTGGCGCAAATTTTGGCTAAATAGAGCGCTTCCTCTACCGCTGAATCTCCTCCGCCAATAACTGCGACATCCAGATCTTCGAAAAATGCCCCATCACAGACTGCGCAATATGAAACCCCTCGGCCCATGAATTTACCTTCGCCCGGAACACCCAACCTTTTGGGATCAGAACCGGTAGCAATTATTACGGTTTTGGCCTTAAATACCTCTTGGTCAGTCTCAACCAGCTTAACCAATCCATCCACCGCAAGTTTCCGAATCCGCTCATGGCTGCGGATGTCCAATCCAAACTTCAAGGCCTGGTCATGCATTTCTTGCGCCAGGGCTCTCCCCTCAATGGATTCAACCCGGCCCGGATAATTCTCAATCTTTTCAGTTACCAGTAATTGTCCGCCCGGAATTCGGGCCTCCAACAAAACGCACTTAAGCTTGGCCCGAGCGGCATAAAGGCCTGCCGTTAAACCTGCCGGACCCCCGCCTATTATTATGACATCATAGGCATTATCTACATTCACAGCATTAACACCCCTTTGAGTTTTCATTTCCTTAAGGCTTATGGAATCCTAGCTCCCGATTAAATTAATAAGCGTGGTCTCGATAGTGTTGAAACTTAAATCATCTCCGGTGAGGCGTACGACTTCCTTGCCGTCTTTAAAGAAGAGAAAGGTTGGCAGACTCATAACTCGCAGACTAATACAGAAGCGGCGATTTTTGGAGGAATCAACTTTCGTGATTTTGGCTTGTCCCTCATATTTCTGCGACAATCCCTCTATCTGAGGCATCAGCGCCAAACAAGGACCACACTGGGGACCCCAAAAGTCTACTACTACAGGTAAATCTGAGTTTATTACTTCGCTTTCGAAATTTTCAGTACTTATTTCAATCACCTGGTTACCCCCTTTCTTAATCGTTCCCATTCCAATCTTATTGGCCGCCTCTTCACCTCCTCCGCATCGAATTAAGTCGGTAGCAAATAGAAAAACGGAAGCCTAATGAGCAGGCTATTTGGTTCATTTGTTGAACCACTGGTCCAGTTTATATACTAATCTTATCATCTACTTGTAGGAAAGACAAGCACTAAGCTTTCCTTGTCAAAAGTGCCTGGGCAGATTTTGTGAGATCCTGCTGTCTTTTTTATGTTTCCCACAAACCAAGAAAATCGCCAGAATAATTTAATTTTCATTGCACTTTAATTAAAAACCCGTATAATTAAACAAAAACTAAATGCTTTGATAGGGAAAAAGTTTAACATTACTTTCTTCAGCGAGCTGTCGGGTGGTGCGAGACAGTGAAAGCGTTAATACCAGATCACCCTGGAGCAGACTGCTGAAACCCTCAGGGGAATTAAGCGGGTACGGGTTTCACCGTTATATGAAGATACATTGATAGATGTATTCAAAGAGGTTGTTAATACAACAACTAAGGTGGTACCGCGGAAGCATATGAAGTCTTTCGTCCTTAATAAGACGATAGGCTTTTTTTGTTGTCCATTATTCCAAAGGTTACGGTATTGCGAGCCAAATAATTAATAAGGAGAATTGCTATGCTGACACTGGACAAAATATATCATGCCGCCTACGTTTTGAAGAAAGTAATCAGACCGACCGATTTAATTAAAGCGAATAATCTGAATCCCGACTGCAAAATTTATCTTAAATCTGAAAATTTGCAGGTGACCGGCTCATTTAAGGTAAGAGGCGCTTACTATAAAATTTCGCAGCTG
>CAZYJA010000252.1:0-4033 GCA_964647245.1 uncultured Syntrophomonas sp.
CAGCTCCTTTCTGCTGTTATTATTATATGTATATTATTCGTAAAATTCAACAGCAATTACACGCATGATATTCTTTACCCCTGTCAACTTAGTGAGTCAGGACCGTCTCCACTTGCCGCTTTCCAATCACTTAGCATCTATATTCTTTCATGATGAACCTCATTGGTCTATGCAATATTGACTTAACGCTATTTGTCTATTCCGGGTAGACCAATTTGTCAAGGATGATTTCTTAAAATGTATAATATTTTAAGAATTATTCATCGCGCACGAAAACCGCCAACCATGAGACTACGTCTCCCGATTGACGGACAGTCACCAATGTTATATTTCTACATCTAGCCTATCCCCACAACCCTACTAATGTTATCTATACTGTCAATTCAACCCTATTTGTACGGTTCTTTTCCTTCCCTCGATATGTTCCCACAAACGAGCCTTGGCACTTTGGGTCGAGTAGACAAGATGGATGTAATCCCGCAAACCCAGCAAAATCAACACTTACGCCCTTGACATCAAGAGACAACACACTCCACGTGTGTTTTGGCAATCAAGTGATACTGATACGAGTAAATAGAGGTTTTTGTGCAAAAGTGTACCCCCTTAATAGAAGGGGGTACATAGAATCTATTCCAACTAATACAGCAGTGTCAAAGGAGATGGTGCCAAGGGGCGATTCTCTTAACACTTTAAATAATCTTATGCGTCCGGCGCCAGATGCCCTGGCGATTAGCGTCCTTGACCAGATCATCTCTAAAATCGGGGTGGGCCAGATTAATTAGACCCTCCGCCCTCTGCCAGACGGACATGCCTTTCATCTCAAATATTCCGTATTCGGTTACTATATATTGGGCAACCGAACGAGGATCGGTAACAATGGCACCTTGGGTCAGGGTAGGGACAATTCTGGACCGTTTCTTGCCGTCCTTGCCAATATTACAGGAAGGCAGGCAAACAATGGATTTTCCACCCCTGGATTCATAGCCGGCAATCACAAAATCCAACTGGCCGCCAGTGCCACTGATAATCCTAGTTCCGCTGGATTCTGCACAAACCTGCCCATACAGGTCAATCTCTATAGCATTATTAATGGTTATCAGTTTATCATTCATTGCTGCAATAGATGGTTTATTGGTATAATTGACCGGGTAACTTGCACATTGGGGGTTATTATCAATAAAATCATAGAGTTTCTGGGTACCCAGAGCAAAAGCGTAGACCATTTTGCCCGGATCTATATTTTTTTTAAGATTAGTAAGCCTACCCGCCTCATACAAATCTATATATGCATCAACCAGCATTTCAGTATGGCATCCCAAATTCTTAAGGTCTGATTCAGCAATCATCTTTCCTACCGCATTTGGCATACCTCCAATTCCCAGCTGCACGCAGCAGTTATCGCTCATTTCCTCTATAATGAATTGGGCTGCCTTCTTGTCAATCTCGGAATATGATGTTGCAGGTAGTTGCACCAGGGGCTGATTATTACCTTCCACAATATAATCCACTTCCGAGATATGAACGCCCTCTTCATGGCCTCCCAAACAGCGCGGCATTTTTTCGTTAATCTCCACAATCACAAATTTAGCCCGTTCACATATGGCTTTTGAATGAGAATTTTGCGGGCCGAAATTAAAGTAGCCATGTCTATCCATCGGACCCACTTGCATCATAGCCACATCAATGGGTTCTATATGCTCACGCACATAACGGGGTAGTTCAGAGTACCTAATAGAAGAATAATATACCGGCCATCCCCTTCCGGCAATTTTACGGTCCAAACCCGATAAATGCCAGCTATGCCAAATAAATGATTCTCCTTCCGGGTCAACTTCCGCAATCTCAGGTGACCTTAGCGCCAACAAGCTCCATACCTTGACATCTTCCAACTCGTCTTTTCTTTTCGCCAACGCCTGATCCAGAATCACAACCTGGGCGTTTATTGTCCCATAATCTATCCAATCACCGGATTTAACAACCCTAACTGCTTCATCAGCAGATACTAGCTTTTTCCTGTATTCGCTTATATGCTCCATATCTTGTAGTTTCACCTCCTGAGTCTAAATACACAACATCAGTTGGTTAACGATTCAGCTAGACGATAGGCTCTGATGCTCTATGGCTCAATCTTGTTAGTCCTTTTCCAAAATCCCAGTTTCTGAGCTTCTTTAATTAAGTCGTCTCTGAATTGGGGATGGGCAATGTCAATTATATTCTCTGTACGTTTCCACACTGATTGGCACTTCATTAAGGCCTTCCCATATTCAGTTACAATATAATGAGTCATCTGGCGAGATATGGTACACGCCGCCCCGGGAGTTAGGAAGGGTTTGATTTTGGATTGCAGATTGCCAGCTTTATCTTTATAGGTGGAAGACATACAGAGGAAGCTCTTCCCTCCCCTGGAATGGTAAGCTCCTAAGACAAAGTCCCATTGACCTCCGGTTCCGGTTATCTGCCGGGATCCCTGCATTTCCGAAGCGACCTGCCCATAGAAATCAGCTTCCAGACAACCGTTGATGGATATCATATTAGAAATTTGCGCGATAATATTGGGGTTGTTGACGTAGTCCACCGGATAGGTAGCAATCATAGGGTTACGATCTGTAAACTCATATTAGTTCAGGAGACCCTAGCGCAAAAGAAAATACCATCTTTTTACGATCAAGTTCTTTCTTGGCTCCGCTCAGGCATCCAGCTTTCCACATATCCATGTAGGCATCAGCCATCATTTCAGTATGCATTGAAAGGTCCTTTAATCCGCCAAAGGCGATTTGTTTACCAAGGTAATTGGGTAGTCCACCGATACCTAATTGGATGCAGCAGCCATCATGGATATCCTCCAGTAAATATTCGGCAATCATCTTTTCTGCTTCAGTCGCTTGCAATACGGCCGCATTGGCCATGGGTTCATTTTCTCCCCGAACCACAAAATCTACTTCAGATATATGGATCTGATTGCCGTTACCACCATATACGTAAGGCATACTCTCGTTTTCTTCAACAATACATATTTTGGCATTTTCCATAACCGCCTCACAGTGGGAGGTATTGATTCCAAAGTTGAAATAGCCATACTTATCCATGGGACATACTCTCATCATGGCTACATCAACTTCAACCTCTCTATTTCTGTAATAACCGGGTACTTCATGATAAAGTAAGGGAGAAAAACTGCATATCCCTTGATCAAATAGTTTGGCATCCCAGGCACTGAAATGCCAGCTATCCCATTGAAAGTGATCCATTGTAGGGTCGCTTACAGGTACCTCCGGGAATGGGGGCAATGAGATACCACTTCGGATGTGTACATCGTGAAGCTCATCGCGACGTTTGGCCAAAGCTTTATCCAGGGCTTTGGGATATCCATTAAAGTACATATAGTCAACCCAATCTCCCGACTTAACTACTTTTACTGCTTCTTCGGAAGTGCGATATTTTTCTTTATATTCGCTTTCGAACATTATGAACCCCTCCCCATAAAATGGCAATATTATTTTCTGATTCGTTTTTTTAAAAATGGGCTGAAGTTGGGCAGGCGAACTGCAAATGGTTTAAGCTTTTAAAAAGTTTGGCCTGGAATTTCCTCTGCCCAACTCCCCATTGAAACAATTAATATAGGACTACTTATAGGTACTAGCTTAACTCCTCAAAACATCACCAGCGATGACCAGTTTCTGAACCTGGGCCGTCCCCTCGAATATTTGGAATATCTTGGCGTCACGGAAGTATTTCTCAACCAAATAGTCTTTAGTATATCCATAGCCCCCATAAACCTGGACCGCATCCAAGCTCACCTTCATTGCTGCTTCACCGCCCCAATACTTGGCCAGAGAAGCTTCCTTAGTATAGGGCAATCCCATATCCTGATTAGTAGCCGCTTTTTGGTAGAGCAGGCGGGCTGTTTCGCACATAAGGGCCATATCGGCTAATATAAACTGTATAGCCTGGAATGATGCAATAGGCTTCCCAAACTGCTGGCGTTCCTTAGCGTACTGTACAGCACACTCAAAGGCCCCCTGCGCAACTCCGG
>CAZYJA010000253.1:0-3998 GCA_964647245.1 uncultured Syntrophomonas sp.
TACTCAGCTCATTTTAAAGGAGGTATCTTTCACCAGGTAACTAATAATGAAGCTGATTAGACTTAGTACTATCGAAGTCAGAACCGCCCACCAGAATCCATGAATATCGAAGCCTTTCACCGTTGCCGCTGTCAGGTAAAGCGTAAATCCGTTAATAATAAAGGTGAAAAGTCCCAAGCTAAGGATGTTTAATGGCAATGTCAGAATGATTAACAGTGGTCTTATAATTGCATTAATAATCCCGAGGAAAACCGACCCCACGATTGCTCCCCAAATGTTCACTTCAAATCCAGATAAAATGCTTGCCGTAAATATAATTGCCGCTATGTTTAATATCCACCGCAAAATCCAACTTGGCATCATTGCCCCCTCCTTCTAATTGCCAATTTTGCATAATTAACCCCTTAACTACGCTCCTATTACTATGATAAGCAATTTACCTGCAAAATCCTACATTTTTTCCAGATCTAATTCGATTTATTTCCCGGGAAATCTTTCATTATCGCGGGGAAGCAAGGGAAGTGAAGCAAGGGGACGGTTCTCTTGCTTCGCCTTAAGAATCCGAAGAGGGAAGCAAGAGAACCGTCCCCTTGCTTCACTTCGGCCCGTCCCCGTGAATTGCTTCAAAGACATTGGCTGCGGCCGGGCGGTTCATGCCGGGAACCTGGAGTAATTCATCCAGGGTGGCCTCCTTAATTTTGGACACCGAGCCAAAGTGTGCCAAAAGGGCATTTTTACGGTTTATTCCGATTCCTTCTATATGGTCCAGAACTGAACGGGTTAGCTTTTTTCCGCGGCGCTGACGATTATACCCCACTGCAAAACGATGGGCTTCGTCCCTCAGACGCTGCAAAAGCATCAAGCCTTCATCCCGGCGGGAGAGAACTATAGCTTCGCTTAATCCCGGACGGAATATTTCCTCATTTTTCTTAGCCAAACCAAAAACCGGGATATCTACACCCATTTGGGTCAGCGACATTTGTACCGCATTTACCTGACCCAGTCCGCCATCTATGAGCAGAAGATCAGGCTCAGGCAGAAAGGCCCGGTTGCCCCGCCTCGCTTCCGCGAAACGCCGCTCCAGGGTTTCGCTCAAAGAAGCATAATCGTTGTTCTGCTCTTTTTTTATCTTGAAGCGACGGTAAGCTTTCTTATCTGCTTTCCCATTAGTGAAGACTACCATGGAAGCAACCGTTTCCTCACCGGCTAAATGAGAAATGTCATAGCATTCGATCCGCACCGGCACCACTTCCAAATGGAGGGTTCGCGCCAGCTCCAATAGAATCTGGTTGTTTTTGGTGTCTTCCCGCATTTTTTCTTCCCATAACAAGCGGGCGTTTTCCATCACCATGTCCAATAACTTCTTTTTCTCGCCCCGGCCGGGCAGCCAAACTTTTATGCGCCTCCCGGCCACCTCTTTCAACCAGATCTGAATCAGTTCATCATCACCGGGAATATGGCTAACCAGTATTTCGGCCGGGATATCACTGTTTTCGGCATAATACTGCTTCAGAAAGAACTCCATTACCTCGGCTTCCTCTTCATCAATAGCCGGCTTTAGCCAATAAGTATCCTTGCCCACAATTTTGCCGGCCCGCAGCTTAAACACCAGGACCAGCTGGTCCTGGTCCCCGCCTAACATCCCTACGATATCCATTTCATAAAGATGTTCCAGGGTAACCTGCTGTTTTTCACCCAGTATCTTTATCGCTTGAACCTGATCCCGCAAGATTGCTGCTTTCTCGAACTCCAGCGCCCGAGATGCCTCTCTCATTTCCTTTTCTTTAGCTTCCAGTAGGGTTTTGGCCTTACCTTCCATAAACTCCAGGAGGTTAGCCACGATTTGCTGGTATTCCCCCACATCCACTTTACCGTTACAGGGAGCCAGGCATTTTCCCATATCGAAATTTAAACAGGGACGGCGGTTGGTTTTTAGGATCTTACAGGTCCGCAGCGGAAAAATCTGCAGCAATAACTTAATGGTATCCCGCAGCGAACCTACCTCGGTGTAGGGCCCATAATACCGGGACACCTTATCCTTCTTTTCCCGTACTATAGACAACCGCGGAAATTTTTCGGCAGTCAGCTTCAGATAAGGATAGCTTTTATCATCCCGCAGGTCTATGTTATAGCGAGGTTGGTAAGCCTTAATCATATTACTCTCTAGAATCAAAGCCTCAACCTCGCTTCTGGTTACCACATAATCAAAATCTGCCACCCGGTTCATCATGGCTCGAACTTTCGGCAACAGACCTTCCGGAGACTGGAAATAAGAACGCATGCGATTGCGGAGTGCCTTGGCCTTACCTACGTATATTACCTTGCCATCCTGGTCCTTATATAAATACACGCCCGGCTGCAGCGGTACATTCTTCAAACGCTCCTTCATACCAGCACCTCCTTCCAACAAGAGTATATGTTACTATTATAGTATCCCCCTTTGAAAATTTGTATGGTGTAAATTCGGGTAAATTTGGGGACGGTTCTTGAATTGAATGATCATCCGTTCACAATCATATTTACTCTTATTTGGTGATCATAGTTTATTATGCGGCAACCATTGAGGTGCGGTCAAAAATTGTGGGTGATTCACTGGGCGGTTCTGAATTGAACATGAAATTCGGGGGCGGTTATGAATAGCATAATATCGATTCACGATCCGGCTTGCAAAACCAGAAGAAATCAACTTGATTCATTCAATTCAAGAACCGTCCCTAAATTTACTCTGAATTTACTACCTGCATGAAACGGCGGATCTTTTCCGCGTCCTTATGGCCGGGGCTTGCTTCTACTCCGGTCAGGACATCGACTGCATAGGGATTCGTTTCTTGAATAATATGCAGGACATTTGCCGGTTTCAGACCTCCGGCCAGGATCACTGGTAAATCAGTGGCCAGCCGGATGGCTTTAAAGGTAGACAAGTCAACTGTAACCCCTGTTCCTCCTGGTCGAGCAGCGTTATAAGAATCTACCAGCAAAGCAGATATTTTGGTCTTGGATAGCGCCTGGGCGGCAAGCACCGGATCAGGGACTTCGAAGTCACATTTTCCACAATCAAAACGCAAAACCTTGATGGTTTCAATGCCCAGCAGGTTCAGCTGATAGGCTATTTCTGCTACTTCGGCTAATGTTTCTTGATAATGAAGCTGAATGATGTCCGGCTGGGTTGCGTTGGCTACCGTCAGAATCTTCTCTATTGGCCCCCCGGTTACCACGCAGGTGCTTACCCAAGGGGGCACTTTATCAATAAGTTTCCTGGCTTCCATCCTGGTAAGGTTCCAGGGCACCGACACGGGATAGTCTACCACAAAGCCTAGCGTATGCACCCCGGCCTGTACGCACAGATCTACATCTTCACTGTTCATTAGCCCACAAATCTTAACCCGGGTCATAGACTTTTTCCCCAGGGTTGACTTAGCTTACGGTACATTTCTACCGGATCCGGGGCTCGCAGGATGGCGGTTCCCACCAGCACTGCGTGGGCACCGGCAGCGCTGGCCCGCAGCACATCTGCTGCGGAAGTGATGGCACTCTCACTAATCACCAAAACCTCCGGGCGCACCAAGGCAGCCAGCCTTTCCGTCGTATTTACACTACCCTCATCCATTTCCAGTTCCACAATATTACGATTGTTAATGCCGAGGATGTTCAGCTTTATAGTGTCGACAGCCCTGATCTCGGCTTCGTTGTGAATTTCCACCAGCGGCTCCAGACCCAACCGCAAAGCTTCCTCAATGAGCTGAAACAGCTGCTCCCTTGCCAGCATCGAAGCAATCAGGAGTATGGCACTGGCTCCCAGAGCCACAGTCTCTTGCAACTGGGTCTGGCGATTAATAAAATCCTTGCGTAAAATTGGAATTGAGGTAGCCTGGGCAATACTTTGCAGTAAATCTGGTGTCCCCCCGAAATGTACCGCTTCAGTTACCACCGACAGGACCGGTGCACCAGCAGCTGCCAGAGCTTCAGCCATTTTAACCGGGTCCCGTCCCTGCAAGAGG